>JACRHQ010000135.1 GCA_016217585.1 Candidatus Omnitrophota bacterium
CTGTCGAATTGAAGACCGGTAAATTCAAGCCGGAATATGCCGGGAAAATGGACTTCTACCTTAACCTGCTCAACGAATCGGAAAAAGCCCATGACGACAATCCGTCTATTGGCATCATCCTTTGCGCTGAAAAAGATAAGCTGGAAGTTGAGTTTTCACTGCGAACAAAAACCAACCCCATCGGCGTGGCGGAATATAAGCTTTATCAAAGCCTGCCTGACAATTTGAAGGGCAAATTACCGACTTCAAAGCAACTCACAGAAGGATTGAAATGAAAACCATCAAAGACATGCCGGAACACAGCCGCCCCCGCGAGAAACTGCGGGAGAAGGGCGCTTCCGCTCTTTCCGACGAGGAACTTGTCGCGGCGATTCTTGGCATGGGGACGGCGGGCGTTGACGTGCGCACGATTGCCCGGCAAGTTGCCGATTTGATCCGATGACGACACGCTCTGAACAGAAAATCAAAGAACAGCCCAACAAAGCGCCGCGTTGGACGCTCCTGACGCCGCGCCAGCGAGCTTTAACGTTGGGCGGCGCAAGCTGGCGGTGAAGGTGGTGGACATCTTCGGCAACGACATGATGACCATTGTCGAAGTTATCGCGGGAGGGAAGAAATAATGGCGAAGATCCAACGTTCTGAATAAGGAAATAGTTTTCCACCCCATTTCAATCCCATCGAATTCGATGTGATTAGACCAGAAACAGGAGATGCGCGATGGCAGGGAAAATATCCGTCCGAGGCAATGAGATAGGCATCATTTCGAGGAACCAAGAAGACTATATTTCGTTAACAGACATGGCAAAATATCGCAACAAGGAGGACCCGTTTGCGATTATCAATAATTGGATGCGGAGCCGGAGCACGATTGAGTTCCTGGGTTTGTGGGAAAGATTAAGCAATCCCGATTTTAAACCTCTCGAATTCGAGAGGTTTAAAAGTGAAGCCGGAAGCAATTACTTTGTGCTTTCTCCTCAAAGATGGATTCAGTCTACCCATGCAATCGGGGTTATTTCGAAGTCAGGCCGCTACGGAGGCACTTATGCTCATAAGGATATCGCCTTTGAATTTGCATCGTGGATATCTTCTGAATTCAAGCTCTATCTCATCAAAGAGTTCCAGCGACTCAAGGACGAAGAGCACAAGCAGCTTGGCTGGGATATCCGGCGCAATCTGACCAAGATCAACTACCGGATTCATAGCGATGCTATCAAAGAAAACCTTATCCCGCCGGAACTCACTGCGCGCCAGATAAACCTGATCTACGCCTCGGAGGCGGATGTCCTGAACATGACCTTATTCGGCATGACCGCCAAGGAATGGCGCGACAGCCATCCGGGCGAGAAGGGCAATATTCGAGACTACGCGAATGTGTCTCAACTCGTTTGCCTCTCCAATCTGGAAAATTTGAATGCCCTTTTCATCCAGGAAAAGGCGCCGCAGGCAGAGCGGCTGTGCAAGTTGAACCAGATCGCAATCCAGCAGATGAGACTTCTGACGAACGACAGAGGAATCAAGCGCCTTGAAGCGGGGGACAAATAATCAGAGACGGGGGATACCCGTCAAATTGCCAGAGACAATTTGACGAGGTCTCGCCTAATGACCAAAGTCATTTGGCGGACAATACTTGTTTCTATGGAGTCAGGTAATGCGTCCCGAATGGCGGAAAGGAAAAGGTCAATAAACATGCCGGTTCATCCACCCCAGAAATCCTGCGACGCGCTCATCGCCGCCATCCGCGAGGAACTGCGCCGCGGCCGGGCGCGCGCCGAGGCCGCCGTGTACAAACAGCGGGTCATCACCTACTGGCACATCGGACGGCATATGGACAAATTTTTAGCCACAGACCCCGGCTCCGACGCTGCTTATCTTTCCGTTATCGCCGGCAAACTCGATTACAGCCTGGACGTCGTGCGTAAAATCCTTAAATTCTACCGGTGTTTCCCCAAACTGCCCAAGAACCCGCCCTTGTCCTGGTCGCAGTACCGGGCGCTGTTGACCGCGCCGGCCGCCCAGCGGTCGTTATTGCTCAAGAAGGCCATTGCCGAAGACATCGGTTCCGAAGAATTGTACGCCCTGATCAGCGCCGGCCGCCGCGTGAAACAGGTGCCGGCGGACGCGGGGCCCGCTCCCAAACTTGAGTACAAACGCGGCCGGCTGTTCACCTACAAGACGCTCCAGGGCAAACACCTCAAGCTCAAAAAAGGCGAGATCATGGTCGACGGCGGCTTCAAATGGCGGCACAAGATCAAGGTCGGCCCCGGCAGCGGCCTGACCGGCGGCCATATCGTCCGTTCGGTCAAGACAGAAGGCGGCGATTACGAATTAAGGCATTGTAACGATGATGCCTCATCGCTTTATACCTATGTCGCCGAAGTGGCGCGGGTCGTGGACGCGGACACGTTCCTTTTGACCATTGACACGGGTTTTGACAACTGGCTGGATTCGCGCGTGCGCCTGCGCGGCATCGACGCCCCCGAGATCACGACCGTCCTGGGCCGGCGCGCGTATCGCTACGTGAAGAAGGCTTTGGGTAACCGGCCCGTGGTCATCAAAAGCTACAAGGAAGAAAAGTACGGCCGGTATCTCGTCGATATTTTTTACCTGAAGGAAAAGGTCTCCGACCCGCAAATCATCGCCCGCAAAAGCATCTTCCTGAACCAGGAACTCCTCGACCTCGGCCTGGCGAAACTGTATAACGACCCCTCCTCCGCGCCGGTGAAACCCAACGATCAGGCACAAACGCCGCTTTCCTGACCCGGCCCTCGAGACTTGCGCACACAAATCGTCAGACGCATACCGCAACCCGAAAGCGGCGCTAAAGAATTTATTGTCTTTTTCAGCGCTAAGGGCTATTATTGACAAATATCCCTCTATATAAAGACTATTTAGTTGATATGTACGAGATGGTTGTCATTGTCTCACAAATATGTTATAAATAGCATTGACAAGTTATCTATATATGCTATATTTAGCATAGCAAAATATGCGTTCTATGCTAAGAAAGGCATATATATGAATTATTGGGATAAAAAGGTCATTCGTGAACAACTGGATAAAAAGCTGGCATTTTTGAAGCATTTTGCCTCTTCTGGTGTGCCACTACAGGGATGGATCAAGGCCATCCGCGAAGCTCTGGGGCTGTCAGCTTCGCAGTTGGGAAAAAGGGCGGGCATTGATCAGTCGCGTATTTCTCGTTTGGAAAACGCGGAAAAAAATGGCGATTTAAAATTATCCTCTTTGCAAAAAATCGCCAAAGCCTTGAATATGAAGTTCGTTTATGGTTTTGTGCCGGACGGCACGGAGGATACGCTGGAGACGATGGTGAGAAACCAGGCGAAACGGATCGCTTTACGCAGGATCGAAACGCTGGACCACACGATGCAGCTGGAAAAACAAGCGTTATCCGTTGAAGAACAAAAAAAGGCCTTGAACGATATGATCGTGAAGATCCTTGTCGATCCGCCGAAAGACTTTTGGGACCGGGATGGTGAATAATTTCCAATATCCTCCCGGCTCGACGCCTCTTGATCCGGATGAAATGGAGGGTCTGAAGCTTGGGCACATTACGACCCGTGAAGAGCTCAACCGTTTCGAGCAGGACAATATCAACGAAGCCCTGCAATGGCTCGAGAACCGGCGCCAGAGCGATATTTTAACGGAAAAATTCGTTAAGACACTGCACAAGAAAATGTTCGGCAAGGTATGGCGCTGGGCGGGCTCGTTCCGGCGCTCCGGCAAGAATATCGGCGCCGATTGGCCTCAAATTCCCGCGCAGTTACACACCCTGTTGCAGGATGTCCGCTATTGGATCGAGCACAAAACGTATTCATCGGATGAGATCGCCGTCCGTTTTCATCATAAACTGGTATGGACCCATTTGTTCGCCAACGGCAACGGCCGTCACGCGCGCCTGATGACGGACCTGTTTTTGAAAGATGTCCTGAAGCAAAAACCTTTTACCTGGAATGTTGGTGATATTGAGGGTGAAGATCAGATAAGGGATAACTATCTTGAATCGTTGAGAAAAGCGGACAACCACGATTATTCGATGCTGTTGGATTTTGTGCGTAAAAGTTTATGAATTTCGACAAGGCGCGATTTTGATACCCGATGGTCGAACATAACCGCAAGTACACATTCCGCTTCAAGGACAAACGGATCGTTTTCAACAAACTGGCCCATGAGCCGGAGTTCCATCCCTTCGCGAAGGCCCTGGTGTACGCGCTCTACCACAAGGAATACCCGACCCTGCGCGCGGAGGCCAGGCTCGACGACCGGTTCCAGCCGGATTTGAACGCCTTCAGTTACGACGGGACCATGGTCTTCTGGGCGGAGGTGGGCAACGTCTCCCTCAACAAGATCGGGAAACTCTTCAAGAAATACCGCCGGGCGCATTTTGTGTTCGTCAAGGAAGAAAAAGACGTCGCCATCTTCCAAAAGCAGCTGGACAAGATGGTCAAAGACGCGCGCAGCCTGCCGCTGGTGGATATTGTGGTCTACCCGGAACATTTTCACGAATGGAACGTCAGTGAGGAAGGCGACGTTTTTATCCGCAAGGAGGATGTCACGATCATCCCCTGGCACGACCCGCAAAAGAAGGTGAAATATTATTGAAATGAATCATATCGAAAAAACAGCCGAAGCGAAATATTCCGAAGACCAGATACGCGCGTGCGTCGCGCTCCTGGAAGACCTGGTCCAAAACAGCGTCGAGCTGGCCCATCTGTCCCCGGAGCTGCGCGTCGCGCTTATCGCCGCGGCCGGGAGGCTCTCGCGCCCGGAACGCGACGAGATCCGCAAGCGCAAACGCGACAGCCGGCGCATCAAAAGGCAAAGGGTGGTCAATTATGAGCGGCGCCTGCGCGCCTCGACCGGCATCCGCAGCGCGCGTGAGGCGGCGGTCTTTACCGCGCCTCTGCCGATCACCGGCGCGGGCGCCGACGGGAGGTTCAAGGAGCTTGAACTGGTCTTCCCGCGCGACTGTTACGTCTGCAAGCGCGCGTTCACCCGGGTGCACTTTTTTTACGACGCGATGTGCCCGGCCTGCGCGGAATTTAATTACGCCAAACGCTTCCAGGCGGCCCCGCTGGACGGCCGGACGGCTCTGATCACCGGCTCACGCCTGAAGATCGGTTACCAGGCGACCCTGATGATGCTGCGCGCGGGCGCCCGCGTGGTCGCCACCACCCGTTTTCCCGTCGATTCGGCACTGCGGTATTCCCGCGAAGAAGACTTCCCCCGGTGGCAGGACCGGCTGCATGTTTACGGCCTGGACCTGCGCCATACCCCCAGCGTCGAGATTTTTTGCAATTATATCGAACAGAAATACGACCGCCTGGACATCCTGGTCAATAACGCGGCGCAGACGGTGCGCCGGCCGCCGGGTTTTTACGGCCACCTGATGGAAAATGAAACTAAAAAGATGGAAGAGTTGCCCGAAGGCGTCCAACGGCTTCTTCGTCCTTTCGATATGTGCAGGAGGGGATTGATGTCCTACACGCACGTGAACCCGGCGACGGACCTGGTGCCGGCGGCCGCCTGGAACGGGAAGATGCAGGGCATCGGGCTGTCCGCC
>JACRHQ010000133.1 GCA_016217585.1 Candidatus Omnitrophota bacterium
AAGAGCATGATTGTTCCCTTCGGTCGCGCCGGAATTGAAGATGATCTCTTCCGGCCGGGCGCCGATGGAGCGCGCGACACTTTGGCGCGCGTCTTCCAACGTCTTGCGGGCTTCGCGCCCAAAGGCGTGCGGGCTCGCCGGATTGCCGAACCGCGCGCCGAAGTACGGCTGCATCGCCTCCAGGACGCGCTGGTCCGTCGGCGTGGTGGAGGCGTAATCGAAATAGATTCGTTCCATAACCCCAATTTTATTGTGTTACCATTCTATTGTCAACTTGTATTCAAGCTATAGTTTACATTAAATGCCCCCAAAAACCGGATTTTACACCGCCGTTCAGGCTGTGCCGGCGCTTTGCCGCGTGTGAAGATTCCATTGCCTAACATGGCCATCTGTGGCATAATTTAGCTGGCTAAACAACGTGTTCCGCCGACAGCGACCGATAATGGCCTTTCCCAAAAGCCATGAAACTCAAAGCCAAAATAACGACGTTGCTTTTGCTGCTATCGGTTGTCCCCCTGGTCCTCACCGCCATCATCGTCTGCCACAACGGCCAGGCCTTCCTGGAGCAGAGTTTCGGCTCGCATTTCCAGTACATCGCCCGGCAAAATCTCGAAAAAGTCGAAACCTATATTGATCGCATCGGCCGGGATGTCCAGGAATGGGCCAACCTGGACTTTATGGACGATGTCGCGACCGATGACGGCAAGCGGCATATCGTTTCTTTTTTGAAACAACTGCAAAAAGAACACAGTTTCTTTGACGGCTTCGATGTGTTGAATGCCGCCGGGGAGGTTGTCGCTTCCAGTTCGCCGGAGATGTACGGTCAAAAATTCCCCGAAGAGGAATTTTTCCGGAAAGCCATGACGGGGACGGCCTATATCAGCGACGCCCAATGGGACCCGCACGCAAGCCGGGGGACCATGGTTTTTTCCTCCGCGATCCGCGTCCAGCATAACCATGAAGATTCCATGGCCGGGGTCCTGCGGGCCCGCTGGAACCTCAATGGGCTTTCCGACATACTGAAAGACTCTTCTCAAAAAAACAGTTCCGGGCAGGCGCATCTTCTATTGATACGAAAAGACGGCCTGGTCATCGCGGGGACGGAATTGATCACCCGGAGCCTGTTGGCCGTCAACCTGACGGAGATGAAACTGGAAGCGGCGCGGGCCGTGCAGGGGGGCAAAGACGGCTATCTTATCGAAGAGGAGCCGGTCGGCGGCACGAGATACCTGGCGGGCTACAGCACGGCCAGAGGATATCGGGATCTCCGGGAATTGGGGTGGGGCATGCTGGTTGTCCAGGACGTGCGGGAGGTATTCCTGCCTGTTGACCACTTCAGGTCCATCGTCGGGGTCATAGTCCTTTTTCTTGTCCTGGGCGTTGTCCTTATGGCCTTGAAGGTTTCCCGGGGAATCACGACACCGATCCTCAATATCGCCTGCACGGCAGCCGGGGTCGCCGGCGGCAATTTTGACCAGCGCATCAATTATACTTCCCGGGACGAGCTCGGCTCGCTCGTGGAAAGTTTCAACCAGATGACCCAGGACTTGAACCGTTATCATAGCCAGCTGATGAACGAGAAGAATAAACTGGAGCATCTCCTGGACATCGACTGCACGATGCAATCTATCCTCGACATAAACCATCTGGTCGATTTCGTCATTAAGCATACAACGGCCCTTTTAGGGGCCAGGAAGTGCTCCTTGATGCTGCTGGACCATGGGTCC
The DNA here is from genome assembly GCA_016217585.1 of Candidatus Omnitrophota bacterium. Taxonomy (GTDB): domain Bacteria; phylum Omnitrophota; class Gorgyraeia; order Zapsychrales; family Zapsychraceae; genus UBA10015. Next base: position 1,728 of record JACRHQ010000133.1, read on the forward strand.
GGGGAATTACTCATCCGCGGCGCCGTAGGACTCCAGGAGGAAATCGTGAAGACAAGCCGCGTCAAACTGGGCGAACCCGTCGCCGGGTGGGTCGCCCGGGACGGCAATCCGATCCTGGTGAGGGACATCGAAGAAACCGGCCCCCTGGCGCGAAAAAACGGCCCCTCCTACCAGAGCAGATCTTTTATGAGCGTCCCGATCAGGGTGCACAACAAGATTGTCGGCGTCATGAATGTTGCCGATAAAAAACCGGAGCAAGACGACCTCTTCACGCCGACCGACCTCAAGGTCCTCTGCACGATCGTCCGCCAGGCGGCCGTCGCCCTGGAAAACGCGGATTATTACCGTAAACTGGAACACCTGTCCATCACAGACCCCTTGACAGGGATCTTCAACCACCGCTATTTTATCCACGCCCTGGACCAGGAGATCGACCGCGCGCAGCGGTATCCGCAGCCGCTGTGCCTTCTGATGCTGGACATCGACGATTTCAAGCCTTACAACGACACCTACGGCCATCCGGGCGGCGACAGCCTGCTCAGCGGGATCAGCGGAGTCCTTAAAAAGAATTTGCGCAAAGTCGATATTGTCTGCCGTTACGCCGGCGATGAATTCGCGGTTATCTTGCCGCAGACGGCCATTCCCGGGGCCCAGACCATCGCCGATAAAATCCGCAAGGACATTGAGGGAAGTCATTTCGAACGGCAGGTCACGGTGAGTATCGGCATCGCCGGGTTCAACAGGCCCATGGACCGGCGGGACCTGATCATGAAAGCCGACCAGGCGCTTTATCAATCCAAAAGAGGCGGTCGGAACAAGGTCTCCTGTTTCTATTAATCTGCCCTCCTTCACTCCCCTTGCGGCGTATTTGACAACAGCATGGACGGATGTTATATTGAAGGACAATTTTGGCCCAACTTCGACAGTTTGCTTCTGGAATTTTGATTTTATCGACGAGCCCCATAATATGAGACCTACCTTTGGCACTACATTTCAGTTAGCC
>JACRHQ010000134.1 GCA_016217585.1 Candidatus Omnitrophota bacterium
CTGGACTTGCGCGGGAACATCCCGTCTTTTATCGATATCACCGACGGGAAAGTCCACGATGTCAACGTCCTGGATATTCTGATCTCCGAGGCCGGGTCTTTTTATGTCATGGACCGCGGGTACATCGATTTCAAAAGACTTTACGAGCTGCATCAGGCACTGGCGTTCTTCGTAATCCGCGCCAAATCCAATCTCAGATATCGCAGACTGTATTCGCGGCCGACCGACAAATCAACGGGGCTGCGTTGCGATCAAACGATTGTCCTGACGCAATCGTTCGCAGATTATCCGGAACAGCTCCGTCTCGTAAAATTTTACGACGCGGAAAACGACCTGCGCCTGACATTCCAGACCAACAATTTAGCTCTCGAGGCCTAGACTATTGCCAAACTTTACAAATGCCGCTGGAAAGTCGAACTGTTTTTCAAATGGATCAAACAGCATCTGCGGATCAAGGCATTTTTCGGCACATCCGAGAACGCCGTCAAAACGCAAGTCTGGATTGCCGTCTCGATTTACGTGCTGATCGCAATTATCAAAAAACGTTTGGCCCTGAAACCGTCGCTTTACACAATTCTACAAATTTTGAATGTAACCATGTTTGAGAAAACGTCTCTCTCGCAAGCACTTACGGAAAATGATGTTCCCGAGACAATCGATGAAAACGATAACCAGTTGAAATTATTCAACTAATGACCGGACAGTAATGAACGGCTACGGTAACGAAGCCCGTATCGGCAACGGTTAAGATTGTCGTCAAAAACACGAAAAACGTAAGCCTTAACCGAAACGGGCTTCCTAACCATGACCATTACCCTTAAATTCTATACCCGAGGTTCGGCCCGAGCCACCTCTCAACTTCCTCCACGGGCATCTTTTTGCGGGCGGCGTAATCTTCGACCTGGTCCCGGCCGATCTTGCCGACGGCGAAATATCTGGCCCCGGGGTGGGCGAAATACAGGCCGCTCACGGAGGCGGCGGGCGACATCGCGAAGTTTTCCGTCAGGCTGATCCCCGTGTTCTTCTCGACGTCCGCCAGCTTGAACAAAACCGCTTTTTCCGTATGGTCGGGGCAGGCCGGATAACCATGGGCCGGGCGGATGCCGCGGTACCGGCCGCGGACGAGCTCCTCGTTGTCGAGATTTTCATCAGGCGCGTAACCCCAGAACTTTTTGCGGGTCAACTCATGCATCCTCTCGGCGAAGGCCTCGGCCAGACGGTCGGCCAGGGCTTTGGCCATGATGCTTTTGTAATCGTCGTGCCCAGCTTCAAATTTTTTGACCAGCTTGTCGCAGCCGAGGCCCGCCGTCACGGCGAAACAGCCGATATAATCCCTGACGCCGGATGATTTCGGGGCGATAAAATCGGACAGGGCGTAATAACAATCTCCGGCTCCTCCGCCGGAGGAGCCGGATTTCCCCGGCGTGGCCTGCTGACGCAGCGTGTGTTCCACACGCTGCGTCTGCTGACGCAGCGTGTGGAAGACGGCCAAAACTTTTTTCCGCCCGTCGTCGGCGTAAACCTCGATGTCGTCTCCGACGGCGTTGGCCGGAAAAAACCCGACGACCGCGCTGGCCCGCAGGAGCTTGCCGCGGACAATCTCTTTGAGCATGGCCCGCGCGTCCTCAAAGAGATCCTTCGCTTCCTTGCCGATCCTGGCGTCCTTGAAAATGTTCGGGTATTTCCCCTTCAGTTCCCAGGCCAGAAAAAACGGCGACCAGTCGATCCGCGACTGGATATCGTCCAGGTCAAAGTCCCTGAACACCTTGACGCCCAGAAAAGACGGCTTTGTGACGGGGACTCCCGCCCAGTCCGGGGCCATGGCATGGCGGCGCGCCTGGGCCAGCGGCACCAGCCGTTTGACCGCCTGCCGGCCGGCGTGCTCTTCGCGCAGGCACGCGTACTGCTGCTTGGTATCTTTCACGAAACCGGATTTTCCCGACGGGTCCATCAGCCGGCCGGCGACGCCGACGCCGCGGGAGGCGTCCTTGACATGCACCACCGGCCCGTCATAGCAAGGGTCGATCTTGACGGCCGTATGGTCGACCGAGGTGGTCGCCCCGCCGATCATCAAAGGCAAGGCAAACCCCTGCCGCTTCATTTCGCCGGCCACATGCACCATCTCGTCCAGCGAAGGCGTGATCAGCCCGCTCAGGCCGATGATGTCGACGTTTTTCTCGCGGGCCGTCTGCAGGATCTTCTCGCAGGGGACCATCACCCCCAGGTCGATGATCTCGTAATTGTTGCACCCCAGGACGACCCCGACGATGTTCTTGCCGATGTCGTGCACGTCGCCTTTGACGGTGGCCAGAAGGATTTTCCCTCCCGAAGGGAGCCTGTCGGCCAGGGCCTTTTTACCCGATGCTTTCTGGTCCTTTTCGATAAACGGGGTCAGGTACGCCACGGCCTTTTTCATGACGCGCGCGCTCTTGACGACCTGCGGCAAAAACATTTTCCCCTCGCCGAAAAGGTCCCCGACAATGTTCATCCCGGCCATCAGAGGCCCTTCAATGACATCGACCGGACGCCCGGCCTTCTGCATGGCTTCCCGGGTATCCTCGTCGATGTATTCCACGATGCCTTTGACCAGGGCGTGGGCGAGGCGTTTCTCGACCGGTTCCTTGCGCCACTGGAGGTCTTCCCCTTTTTTCCTGCCCGTTGGCCTGACCGTCTCGGCATAGCTGACCAGCCGCTCCGTGGAATCCGGGCGGCGGTTGAAGAGGACATCCTCGACCAACTCCAGCAAATCTTTGGGAATCTCGTCGTAAACGGTGACCATCCCGGCGTTGACGATCCCCATGCTCATGCCGGCCTTGACGGCGTGGTACAAAAAGGCCGAATGCATGGCCTCGCGCACCGCGTTGTTGCCGCGGAAGGAAAAGGAGATATTGCTCACCCCGCCGCTGACCAGGCAACGCGGCAAGATTTTTTTGATCTGCCGGGCCGCCTCGATGTAATCGACGGCGTAATGGTTGTGTTCCTCGATGCCCGTGGCCACCGCGAAGATGTTCGGGTCAAAGATGATATCCTCCGGCGGGAAACCGACATCCTCCGTCAATATCTTGTACGCCCGCGCGCAGATCGCGACTTTCCGGTCCTTGCTGTCCGCCTGTCCTTTCTCGTCGAAAGCCATGACAACCGCCGCGGCGCCGTAACGCCTGACCTTGCGCGCCTGTTCCCTGAACACGGCCTCCCCCTCTTTAAGGCTGATGGAATTGACGACGGACTTTCCCTGGACGCACTTCAAGCCCGCCTCGATGACCGGCCATCGGGAGGAATCGATCATGACCGGCACGCGCGATATCTCCGGCTCGGAGGCGATGAGGTTCAGGAATTTGACCATCGCTTTTTCGGAATCGAGCATGGCCTCATCCATGTTCACGTCGATCATCTGCGCCCCGGCCTCCACCTGCTGGCGGGCGACCGACAAGGCCTCCTCATAATTGCCCTCGAGGATCAGTTTGGCGAATTTTTGGGAACCGGTGACGTTCGTCCGCTCGCCGATATTGATAAAATTGCTGTCCGCGCGCGCCCAGAGCGGTTCCAGGCCGCTGAAACAGGAAACGACGGGTTTCTCCCGGATGACGCGCGGCGCAACGCCCCCGACCGCCCCGGCGATCGCCCGGATATGCTCCGGCGTCGTCCCGCAGCAGCCGCCCGTGATGTTCAAAAATCCGCTTTGGGCGAATTCCTTGAGGACCCCGGCCATCTCCTCCGGGGACTGGTCGTACTGGCCGAACCGGTTGGGAAGCCCGGCGTTGGGGTAGCAGCAGAGATAACAATCCGCGAGTCCGGAAAGCTCCTCGATATGGGGCCTCATCTCTTTGGCGCCGAGCGCGCAATTAAGGCCGATGGTCAACGGCCCGGCGTGCTTGACGGAAATCCAGAACGCGGCCACGGTCTGGCCGGACAGGATCCTCCCGCTCGCGTCGGTGACGGTCCCGGAAATCATGACCGGGAGCCGACGACCAATCTCGTCGAAAACCGTCTCGGCGGCAAAGATGGCGGCCTTGCAGTTGAGCGTGTCGAAAACCGTTTCGACCAACAAAAGGTCGACGCCTCCGTCGATCAACCCGCGGATTTGCTCGCGGTAGGCCCCCGCCAGCTGATCAAAGGTCACCGCCCGGAACCCGGGGTCGTTAACGTCGGGCGAAAGCGAGGCCGTGCGGCTGGTCGGGCCGATGGCCCCGGCGACAAAACGCGGCCTGTCCGGCGTCTTTTTTGTAAACGCGTCGGCCGCCGCGCGGGCGACGCGGGCGGCGGCGATGTTCAGCGCGCGGACCCGGCCCTGCAGCTTGTAATCGGCCTGGCTGACGGCGTTGGCGTTGAAGGTATTGGTTTCGATAATATCCGTGCCGGCCTTGAGGTAAGCGGTGTGGATTTCCCCGACGATGGCGGGCTGGGTGATGGAAAGAAGGTCATTGTTGCCCTTCAGATCGCAGTCGTGGGCGGCGAACTCTTCCCCGCGTCCCGCGGGGAAACCGCGGGACGCGGGGAAGCCGCGGAACGCGGCCTCATCCAGCTTGTAGCGCTGGATCATAGTTCCCATAGCCCCGTCGAGAATTAAAATCCGTTGTCTTAAAAGACGATGGAGGGGATGTTCGGTCATATCTTTATTAAAGGCTGTCCCCTTTTAAGGCTGCGCGCTGACGCGGTTTTTCCCTTCGCGTTTGGCCTGGTAGAGGGCGCGGTCGGCCTTCATGATGAAATCATACTGGCTCAACCCTTTGGTGTGGGCGGCGACGCCCACGCTGACGGTCACCGGCGATTTGAAGACGGCGCCTTCCACGGCCTGGCGGATCTTCTCGGCCGCGACCCCGGCGCCCTCGAGGGAAATGTCCGGCAGGATGATGGCGAACTCGTCCCCGGCGTAACGGCAGACGATATCGGTCTCGCGCAGCTGGCTTTTAAAAATCTTCCCGATGCCTTTGAGAAGATCATCGCCTTCGAGGTGACCGAAGGTGTCGTTGTAGGCCTTGAACCCGTCGATATCCAGGATAATAAGGCACAGGTGGCCCGCCACGCGGCCGCGGCGCTTGATCTCATAATTAAGGCTCTGGGAAAACTGGCGGTAATTGTAGATCAGGGTCAGAGGGTCCGTGATCGTCAGATAGTTTAATTGTTTATAGAGCTCCGCGTTCTCCAGGGCGACAGCCACCTCGCGGGCGACCGCGCCCAGGATGCGCAAATCGATCTCATTGAAATTCCGGGACTTCGCGTGGTCCGTGACGTTGATGACCCCGATCAGCTTGTGCTCCAGGATGACCGGGACGCTGATGAAAGAACGGCTGAAATAATAAATCTTGCTCGAGCGTTTGAAACGCTCGTCGTACTCGATATTCTTGACCAGCATCGGCGTGCGCGACTCGGCGACGTAACCGGCGACCATCTGTCCCATCTGCATGTGGCAATCCTTGACGGTTTTCTCATCGAGGCCCCTGGCCCCCTGGATAAAAAGCCCCTGGCCGTCCTTGTCCAGGAGCATCAGCGAACACCGCTTGACCTCCAGCAGGAGCGCCGTTTTGTCGATGATAAAATCCACCAGCTTGTCATAGTCGCGGACCGCGCCGATCTGTTCATCGAAGGCGAGGATCTGTTCGAGCTTTCTTTTCTCGGTGACAAGCTCTTCCTCCAGTCTTTTTTTATCGGTGATATCCTGGATGACGCCTTCGGCGCCGATGACCGCGCCCCGGTCGTTATAGATATAATTGCACGTCAGGGACACGACGATGTCCGTCCCGTCGCGGCGCCGGTGGCGCGTCTCGAAGTCGCGCACGAAACCGGTCTCCTGCATCCGCTTGAAAAACGCCTTTTTCCCCTCCGGGTCAAAAAACAAATCCTCGAAGAAATTGGTCGCAACCACCTGGTCTTTGGTGTTATAGCCGAGCATTTCCACGAAGGCGTGGTTGACGTAGGTCAGCTTGCCGTGCACCTCCGTCAGGAAGATACCGCTTCGCACCGTCTCGATAAGACGCCGGTGCAGGTCCCGCGATTCGCCGTAGGCGGGGTTCAGCTCCTGCTCCCTGGCCACGATCCGGGGGGCGGGGTCGTGTTCTTTATCCGGCATTTTCTTTCTTGTCCTCGTCTTTTTTCAAGATTTGTCCTGGCAGTAGATCTGGTTTTTACCCTGTTTTTTGGCCTGGGACAACGTGGCGTCCGCTTTGAGGATAAGGTCGTGCCGGCTCATCCCCTTGCCGCAGTTGACCAGCCCCAGGCTGATCGTAATCTTCTTTTTCAAATCCAGTTTGGAAACCTCCGAACGGATGTTCTCCGCCATGGTCCTGGCCTGCGCGATGTCCGTCCCGGGCAGGATCGCGACAAACTCGTCGCTGGCGTAGCGGCAGACAATGTCGACTTTCCGCAGATTTTTGTGCAGGACCGCGCTGATTTCCCTCAACAGGGCGTCTCCCATCGCGGCCCCCCAGGCGTCGTTATATTCCTTAAAATCGTCGACGTCCATAATGAGAAGAGACAACGGGTGGTGAAAGTGGTGGAAACGGTTGATCTCATATTCCAGCGCCCGCATGAAATGCCGGTAATTGTACAGGTCCGTGAGGGGGTCCGTGACGGTAAGATATTTTAATTCCTTGTAGAGCTGGGTATTTTCAAGGGCGACCGCCGCCTGGCGCGCCACGGACAGAAGGATCCGCAGGTCAAAATCCGTAAAGATCTCGTCGGCAGGGGGTTTGCGGTCGCTCACGTTGAGGACCCCCAGGAGCTTCTGGTCCAGCAGGATCGGGACGCTCAGAAACGACTTGGTCTTGTAGGACGGCAGGTTCCCGCGCCCGACGCGCTCGTCCTCATCGATAATCCTGACCAAAAGCGGCTTGCGCTCCTGGGCCACAAGACCCGCGATGCCCTGGCCGAAACTCAGCTTGCTCTCCTTCATGATCTTGTGGTCCAGGCCGACGGCCCCCTTGATGACCAGCTCGCCCGTTTTCTCGTCGACGAGCATCAGGGAGCATCGCTCCACCTCCAGGATGGCGATGATCCCCTCGATGATAAAATCCGTCAACTTGTTAAGATCCGTAAAACTGCCGATCTTTTCGTCCAAGGCCAGGATCTGTTCAAATTTCTTTTTCTCGAACTCCAGACTTCTGTTGAGCAGCTCCATCTGCTCGCGGTAATGCACGCCTTCGGAGATGTCTTTCCACACCGAAACAAAGTGTGTGATCTTTCCCCCGGCGTTTTTGATGGGGGTGATGGTGTGGTCGGCGTAAAACAGGTCTCCATCTTTTCTTTTATTGACAAGCACACCACGGAAGACTTTGCCGGAGAGGATAGTGTTCCAGAGGTCTTTATAGACCTGGGCTTTATGCTGCCCCGACTTGAGGATCCGCGGTGTCTTGCCCAAAACTTCCTCCCGGGAGTAGCCGGTGGTGCGTTCGAAGGCGGGGTTGACATATTCGATGACCCCGTCTTTATCCGTGATGACGACATTATCGGCGGTCTGGTCGATGGCGGCGGACAGAAAGCGGACCTTCAGGTGAGGCTGTTTCCTCTTGCTGTTTTTGTTTCCGTTATTCTCTTTTTCCATCGGCCCCCGCCTTCGAGACGCAGCCTTTCAAATGCGTGTCGATTTTGCAGATGTGGTCCGCCAGCCAGTCTTCGCACATCCGCTGGACCTCCCGCAATAATTTCTCGGTACACCCTTCCACGGCAAGGCGGTCCGTATATTTCTTATACGATTCCAGAAAACTGCTATGCGCCTTTTTATTCTGGAGGGCGACAGGGCACCGGTATTTGGCCATGCAGATTTCCTCGAAATTAAAATGGACCTTCGCGTAATGGGCGAGAAATTTCATCGTCTTGCCGATCTTCATCTCCCCCTCCCCGCGATCGACCGCGGCGCCGAATTCGTTGATAACCCCGAAGAGCCGCTTGTGCTGCTCATCGATATCGGTAATCCCGGTCGCGTAAGCGTCGTTCCATGTCAGCATTGGACCTTCCTTTCCTGGTTTACCCCGGCACATTTCGATTTCTTGCGGAAGTTGCCGTGGCGAAGGACGGTCGCCCGCTCGTCAAACGGTTCGACGGTCTTTCGTTGGGCCTCATAAACGCACACAGCGGGCAGGCCCTTGAAATACGTTTTCAGCCCCATTAATTCCTCCCGGCCCAGGGGGGACATGCCTCCCGGCCTCAATGGCGTGTTGATCTGGACTTCGTCGGGGTTGATTGCGCGGGCGATGCCGGCGATGCGCGCGGCGCAATGTTTATTCTCCTCGACAAACATCACCTGCAGGGCCAGTTTCCCGGCGAAATTCCCGCGGAACGTCTTAAGCCCGCGGACAACGCGGTCAAAATCGATGCCGTCGTCCGGGATGTCCATTTGCCGGAACGACCCCTGGTCATACGCGTCAAGTTTGGCCAGGACCAGGTCGGCCAGGACCAGGTCCCGCCGGACGTCCTCACGGTCGATCAACCCGGCGTTGGTGATGACGGCCACGCGCCCGCCCGTCGCTTCCCGGACCGCGCGGATCATCTCCCCCAGATTTTGGGCCAGCGTCGGTTCGCCACGGCCTGAAAACGTGTAATGGTCTATCCGGGCGGCGGGAAGCGTCTTGATCTCGCTGATAACAGCATCGACGGGCACAAACTCCTCCCGTTCGGTATGGAATTTTACCGTGCGTCCCAGCTGGCAGTACGGGCAGTCGAAGTTGCAGACCTTGCGTTTGCCCGAAGGGGTCAAAGGATCGATCCCCAGGGACATCCCCAGACGCCAGGAATAAACCGGACCGTAGATATATTTTAACATCACAAACCTCGAACCTTGTTGGGTGCGTCTTCTTTTCCCGGCCCTAAATGCCTTTGCCGGGTTCGGGTTCGCCGGGGTCCTCCGGCTTATGGTGCTTGATGTCCTTGCCCTCGACGATGTAAATGACTTCTTCACAGATATTCGTGGAGATATCCGCGATGCGCTCGAGGTTATGCGCGATGCGCATCAGGTTCAGCGAACGCTTGACGCCGTCATGCTCCCCGCGGATAAAACTGGTCGTCTCCGCCAGGATCCTTTCGCCGATCTCATCGACAATATTGTCATGCTCGCAGACGTCCCGGGCGAGCCTGGCATCCTCATGGATGAAGGCGTCGATGCTGTTACGCAGCATCGACGACGTCGCTTTGGCCATGCCGCGGATGTCTTCCAGAGGGTTCAGCTGCGGCCGCGCGATCAAGAAAAGTCCGCTCTCGGAGATATTGACGGCGTGGTCCGCCATGCGCTCCAGGTCCTTGTTCATCTTCAGGATCATCAGGACCGTGCGCAGGTCCTTGGCGACGGGCTCGAACTGCGCGATCAAAACGGTGCACAGCTCATCCAGCTCGCGGTCGAAATTATTGGCCTTCGGTTCATCCTGCTCAATAACTTCCTTGAGCAATTTTTCATCTTTTTCCAGCAGGCCCTTGACGCTTTTGCCGATCATGTATTCCACCAGCGTCGCGGATTCAATAAGCCGGTGTTTTAACTCCGCCATTTTTTCTGTAAGCATGTTTTTCCCCTTTAATAGGGGTTAATGAGACTTTTCTGGATAGCAAGAAGTCTCATTAACCAAACTTCCCTGTCAAATATTCCTCGGTCCTTTTATCCTGCGGGACCGTGAACAGCCGGGAGGTCGGCCCCACCTCGATCAGATCTCCCAGGTACAAAAAAGCGGTATAATTCGAAACGCGGGCCGCCTGCGCGGTGTTATGCGTGACGACGATAATCGTATAATTTTCCTTAAGTTCGGTGATCAGCTCTTCAATCTTTGCCGTGGCGATCGGGTCCAGCGCCGAACACGGTTCGTCGAACAAGATCACCTGCGGTTTGACGGCGAGGGCCCGGGCGATGCAGATCCTTTGCTGCTGGCCGCCGGAAAGCGACAGCGCGGACTCGTAAAGCCGGTCTTTGACCTCTTCCCAAAGCGCCGCTTTTTTCAGGCTTTCTTCGACGACGCCGTCAATGAACTCCCGGTCGGTGATCCCCTGGATCCTGACCCCGTAAGCAACGTTCTCGTAAATGCTTTTGGGGAACGGGTTCGGCTTTTGAAAGACCATCCCGATCTCCCGGCGCAGGTCCGTGATGTCGACGTCTTTGGCGTAAAGATCAATGCCTTTGTATAAAATCTTTCCCTCAAAACGAAAGTTGGAAATCAAATCGTTCATGCGGTTAAAGCATCGGATGAGGGTGCTTTTCCCGCAGCCGGAAGGCCCCATCAGCGCCGTGACTGTTTTGACGGGGATGTTCAGCGTGACGTTCCTCAGGATCTGCTTGGGACCGTAAAAAGAGTTCGCGCCCTTGATCTGTATGATGATTTCCTGCTCCATCACTTACCACCTTTTCTGATTCTTGTGCCGCAGATAGATCGCCACCGCGTTCATCGCCAGCGTGATCGTCAGTAAAACAATGATGCCCGCCGCCGCGTCCGCCAGGAACCCTTTTTGCGGACGGGAGACCCAGTTAAAGATCTGGATCGGCAACACCGTGAAGGGATCGAAAAATCCCTGAAAGCTCACATGAATATACGGGAATTCCCTGTTTAACGCAACAGGATTTGTGGGCAGAAACGGGATGTAGGTCAAGGCGCCGATCGTGATCAAAGGCGCCGTCTCGCCGATCGCCCGCGACATGGCCAGGATCACGCCCGTCAGAATATTCCCGAAACCCGCGGGCAGGACCTGGTGGCGGATCGTCTGCCACTTGGTGGCCCCCAGGGCGTAAGACGCCTCGCGGATCGACGACGGGACCGAGCGCAGCGCCTCGCGCGTCGAGAGGATGATGACCGGCAGGACCAAAAGCGCCAGGATCAATCCGCCGGCCAGGACGCTCCTGTCCAGATGCATCAGCCGGATAAACAACCCCAGCCCGAGGATCCCGTAAATGACCGACGGCACGCCGGCCAGGTTGGCGATATTGATCTCAATAAAATCCGTCAATCTATTGCGCCGCGCGTATTCTTCCAGATAGATGCCCGAACCGATCCCCAGGGGAATAGCGAAAATGGCCGTCGTGATCATGATCCAGATCGTCCCCGCCCACGCGGAAAGGATCCCGGCCTGCTCCGGCTTGCGGGAAGGGTAACTGGTGAAGAAATCCCACCCGAGCCGGTGATAGCCGTCCGAGACCACGTCGACGACCAGCGCGGCCAGGACCAGCAGTCCCAATAAAGTCGCCGCCAGGCCGATAAATTTGAACGAGGAATCAATGCTTTTATCGAACTTGCGGCTAGTCATAGATCTCCTGGAAACGGCGTTTCAACCTGAAGCTGATGACGTTCAGGAAAAAGGTGACGACAAAAAGCGTCGTCCCGCAGACAAAGATCGTCTGATACTCCAGCGTCCCGTACGGCGTATCCCCCAGGCTGATCTGGACGATATACGCCGTGATCGTTTCGACCGGCACAAGCGGGTTCATCGTGAATTTCGGCTGCTGGCCGGCGGCGATGGCGACGATCATCGTCTCGCCGATCGCCCGCGAGACAGCCAGGATGACCGCCGCGGTGATCCCCGAAAGGGCCGCGGGAAAAACGATCTTGAAGGCGACCTGGATCTTGCGTGAACC
>JACRHQ010000136.1 GCA_016217585.1 Candidatus Omnitrophota bacterium
AATTGGCGGGGGCTGCCGCGCCCACCAGATTTCACCGCGTCTCATACCAACCCTTCTTCCTTAAACGCGTCGGCCGAAAGCTGATGCAAAGCTTTTATTTCATCAATAGCCTCGGGTTTTCTGGCATATCCCTGCTCGTATTGACGTACTTTCTCATTTTCTTCCAGATGGCGCAGCCAAAAACGGATGGCTTGATCAATGATCGCACTTCGCTGTAAGCCTGATTTCTTGCGTACGATCTCGAGCTTGCGAAGGTCTTCCGCCGGAAGACTTATGGCTATTTTGGATGCTTTTATCATAATCATATTCCTCTCATACCAAAGTATGACATTTGTATGACCACTTGTCAAGCTTGCGCCGGGAAACTCTCAATGTCCTGCGGGGTGCGGATATTGTGGACATTGAGGCCGGGGTCGATCTTGCGGATCAGCCCTTTGAGGACGTTGCCCGGGCCGATTTCCAGGAACGTGGTCACGCCCGCGGCGGCGACGGCGCGCACCGAATCCACCCACTGGACGGAAGAAGTGATCTGTAAGGCAAGGTTGCGGCGGATCTTTTCGGGATCGGTCTCGGGTTTGGCGTCGACGTTGCTTAAAACCGGGAACCGCGGCGGCCGCAGCGCCGCTTTCACAAGATCGGCCTCAAACTTCGCGGCCGCCGGGCGCATGAGGTTCGAATGAAAAGCGCCGCTGACATCGAGCGCGATCACCCTCTTGGCGCCCGCCGCCTGGATAGCTTCGGAAGCTTTGGCAACCTTCCCTGCTTCCCCGGTAATGACAATTTGGTCGGGCGAATTGAAATTGGCGACTTCGGCGCCGTTTTGCGCGCAAATCGCAAGCAATTTATCTCTGTCCGCTCCGATGACCGCCGCCATCGCGCCTTGCTTGAGCTTCGTCGCCTCTTCCATATAAAACGACCGGCGCTCGACGAGTTTAAGCGTCTCTTCGAACGAAAGCGCGCCGCAGGCGGTCAAGGCGGAATACTCGCCCAGGCTCAATCCGCAGGTAAAACACGGCGTGATATTTTTAAATTTCGGATGCGCTTCCAGCGCCCTAAGCGCGGCAACGCTGAAGGTGAAGATCGCGGGCTGGCAATATTTCGTCGAGGTGAGTTTTTCCGGCGGGCCGTTGAAGGTGACGTCCTTGAGCCCGGCGATGAGATGATCGGCCGCGTCAAAAACGGCCTTCGCCTGCGGGGAAGTTTCGTAGAACTCGCGGCCCATGCCGACGGACTGGGCGCCCTGACCTGGAAAGATGAATGCGACTTTGGCAGACATTTGATTCTTTGCCAGAGGTAAAGAGGTAAGAGGTATGAGGTAAGTTCAAAAACGTAATTTCTGACTTAACCCATTTAACATCTTACCGACTTCACATGCCAAGCTATAATTTTTATCGAATTCGGCTGGATCGCAGTACTGCAAGTCCTTGCTCAAGATCAAATGATATTTTGTTTCTTCCAGAGATCCATCCGCGATATCAATAAACCTTAAGAATTCCTTTGTGCTCTTTTTATATCCCTCGGCCAAATTCGCGCAGGTGGAAGCAGATGAACGCCTGATCTGATTAACCAACCCGAATCTTTCCTCGTCAGGGTAACTCTTCGTCAGCTTGTAAATTCCCAATGTTAATTGATGTGCCTTTTGCCAAACCAGCAATTCCTGAAAATGCAATACTTTCATGAATCCCCCTTTTTTGAATTATTTCATTGCAGGAAGCGGGGGATCAACTTCCTGTTTTTCTTACCTCTTGCCTCTCTACCTCTTACCTCTCACTTGCACTACCATCGTACAACGTTCGCCGCCGACACGAGTCCCGCCCCGAAGGTCACCAGCACGACGTTGTCGCCGCGTTTGATCTTTTTTTGTTCGACGGCCTCATACAGCGCGACGGCGATCGAGGCCGCGGACATGTTGCCGTACCTGTCGATGTTGATAAAAATTTTCTCTTTGGGGAAATCCAGCTTTCTGGCGACCGCCGAAATGATCCGGTCGTTGGCCTGGTGAGGGACGATATAATCGATGTCTTCGAATTTCAGGCCCGCCTTTTTGACGACGATCTCAACGGCCTCGGCCATCGAATTGACCGCGACCCGGAAAAGTTCCTGGCCCTGCATGGCGATGTGCGGCAGGAGGATCATCCTGGTCTCCTGGTCGAGGGGCTCGCGTTCCCCGGCGAGGACCATCATCAGGTCCCCGAAATGCCCCTGCGCGTGCAGGTAGTCGGCGAGGACCCCGCGCCGGCCCGCCACGGGCTTGAGGACGCACGCCCCGGCCCCGTCGCCGAACAAAACGCAGGTGTTGCGGTCGTTCCAGTTGACGTAACTGGTGATCTTCTCCGCGGCGACGACAAGGGCGTTGTTATAAAGTCCGGTCTGAAGGAATTGCTTGGCGGTGGTCAGGGCGTACAGGAACCCCGAACAGGCGGCGCTGACATCGAAGGCCGCCGCGTGCGGCGCGTGGACCGCCTTTTGGACGAGGCAGGCGACCGACGGGAAACCGCTGTCGGGGCTGATCGTGGCGACGACGATCAGCTCGACCTTGGCCGGGTCGAGCCGCGCGTTCTTCAGGGCCTCGCGCGCCGCCCGGATCGCCATGTCGCTGGTCTTCTCGTCTTTGCCCGCGATGCGCCGCTCCCGGATGCCGGTGCGGGTCGTGATCCACTCGTCGGAGGTCTCGACCATCTGTTCCAGGTCGGAGTTGGTCAGGACGCGTTTGGGCAAATAATGCCCGAGGGCGATGATGCCGACGTTTTTTTTTTATCATGATAACCGTATTGTAGGGGCCGACTTCATGTCGGCCCATAAAAGGCGGACACAAGGTCCGCCCCTACATTATGATCCCGAAGGTTCCTTCGACGCTGTCAGCGTCGAAACCAGCGTTGCGAGGATATTGTGTTCCAGCTCGCGGACGGTGGCACGGATGGCGTTCTTGATCGCCTTGGGCGACGAACGGCCGTGGCTGATCATCACGACCCCGTTGACCCCCAGCAGGGGCGCCCCGCCGTATTCGGTGTAATCGGCCAGCTTCTTGATGTGCTGAAGCCGCGATTTCATGGCCACCGCTCCGGCCATCGCCAGAAAGCTTTTTTTGATTTCCCGGCGCAAAAGCGCGGCCGCGGATTCCATCAGGCCTTCGGAGACTTTAATGACGACGTTTCCCACGAACCCGTCGCAGATGATGCAGTCCGCCC
>JACRHQ010000137.1 GCA_016217585.1 Candidatus Omnitrophota bacterium
ATCCCCATCGGGGCGCGGATCATGGCGGCGGCGGACGCCTTCGAGGCGATGACGCGCGAACGTCCCTACAAAACCCGCCTGTCCGTTGAAGAAGCGATCAGGGAATTGCGGGCCAACAGCGGTACCCAGTTCGACCCGCGGGTTGTCGACGCCTTTATCGTGTGCACGCGCCAGAAATAGTTTAGAAATTGCTTGAGTTCCGCGAAAGGATAATCATATAATGGAATATGCTATGACAAATCACGGCACACAGTTTGAATTGTTCCCGTTTTTACAGGGACGCCCGGCCGCCCTCGCCAGGCCCCGCTACCTATTAAAAGACTTGACACTTTCGATAGAAAATATTATTGTCTTATCTATCATTTTCATCATGACGATGGTCCTGTTCTTTTCTTTCGGGGTCGAACGGGGCAAGCGCGTCGTCAGGAGTTCCTTGATACAGGCCGCCAATGGTGGCGAGCCTCGCCAAGGGCGGGCCGCCGCGGCGGGTCCCGAAAGGCAGGCGGAACCCCGGGCCGTCGTTGAAACGAACGTCAAAACGCCTAAAGTGGATATGGCGCAGAAGGCTGTGGCGACGCAGGGTTCCCCCGTCAGTCCGGCGAAGCCCGATGTCCAGCCCTCGCCGCAGAAAAAAGAAACAGGTGTTTTTACGATCCAGGTCGCTTCGTTCAAGGACAAGGGTCTTGCCCGGAAAGAGGCGAATCTCCTCCAGGAGAAAGGGTACAAGATATTTGTTCTGCCCAAAGGGAGCCATTCCATCGTTTGCGTGGGGAAATTCACCCTGCGCGATGAGGCGAGGCAATTTTCCAACAATTTGAAAAGTCGTTACAATGATTGTCTTGTAAGGAGATTATAATATGTCGTTACATCCTTCTTTAAAAGTCGATTCATCTTCCACCCAGCAGCGTACAGTCTTGACGCGGATTGAGCGGATCAAAGACCTCATGAAAAAGGGACTTTGGAACGAAGGTCGTTCCGTGACGTCTTTACCGAAGACCAAGATCATCAAGATCAAGACTGCCAAGTCAGCGAAAAAGAAAGAAGAAGAGGGCGCAGCCGAAGGCGCCGCGCCAGCCGCCGCGCCGGCAGCCGGTGCTGCGAAAGCAGCCCCGGGGGCGAAGGCCGTCCCGGCGGCGAAAAAGGCCTGATTGCCCAAAATGCCGCATTTTTGCCGTTTTTTCCCGCAGACCATTTCCGGCGCTATTTTTGTTTCTTTCCTTGTCTTGTTCCCCGCTGTCCCCGGCCAAACGGAAACATTCCCTTTTCTGGCTGAAACGGCCGCCGACCATGTCAATGTCCGCGCCGGCCAGAACCAGAATTTCGAGAGGTTATGCCGGCTGGATAAAGGCGAAGAGGTCATCGTCCTCGAGAAGGTTTTCGGATGGTATAAAATCCAGTTGCCGGGTCGCGTGCCGGTTTACGTGAGCGACAAATACGTCGGGCGGCTGGATAATATCTACGGGGAGATCCTTGTCGACCGGGTCAATGCCCGTGCCGCCGCCGGCGTCCAGGCGACGATTGTCGGACAATTGAAAAAAGGCGACCGGGTGCGTGTCCTGGCCAGACGGGAAGGATGGTATACCATCGAACCGCCGCCGCAGGTTTTTGGCTGGGTCGCGCAGGAATTTCTCAAGTTCAAATCGACGGACACGGCGGCCTACCCCGCTTCCGGCGGGGTGGAAGAATCTTCCGGGAATGTCCAGGCGCCGCCGGTGACCGACCAAACCGTTTCCAACGGTCAAAAGACCGTTGCCGTCACGGGATACCTTCGGGCCAATCCGTCGGTCGGCGACAGTGACATGTCCTATGAACTGGTCGTCTCTGACCGGCCCGCCGCTGCTGTGCGAGGCCTTAAACCGATGCTGGATGACTTCGTCCGTTGTCTGGTTACCGTCGAAGGTACGATCATAACCGAACAAGGAAGCCCTTTGGCGCGGCCGATCATCAACGTTTCCAGGATTCAACTGGTCCTGTAGAAAACCGTTATCCGCCCTTGGCATCTTGTCGGGGGTAAAACATGGTGCTTCGGGTTTCATCTATGTTTGTTGAAGCGGTCCCCATTATTTTCGTGTTGTTCACCTCCGTCATCCTTCATGAATACGCGCACGGCTGGACGGCTTATAAGCTGGGGGACCCGACGGCCAAACTGGCCGGACGCCTCACGCTTAACCCTATCATGCACGTCGACCCTGTCGGGACAATTTTTATCCCGGGGGTGTTGATCGCGATGCGTTTGTTGGGTATGCACACGTTTGTTTTTGGATGGGCCAAACCGGTCCCCGTCAATTTCGGGAGGCTGAACAACCCGCGCCGGGATATGATCTGGGTCGGACTGGCGGGACCGGCGGTGAATATCCTGCTGGCGGTCATCTTCAGCCGGCTGGCGCGGCTGGACGTGCCGTCGGGCGTTTATCATTTCGCGGAAACGGTGGTATTCATTAATCTTCTTCTGGCGATCTTCAACATGATCCCCGTCCCGCCGCTCGACGGTTCCCGGCTGGTCATGGGGATATTGCCCCGGGCGCTGGCGGTCCCCTACAGCCGTCTGGAGCGTTACGGCATCCTCATTGTCGTCCTTCTGATCTCTATGGGGGTTTTTGAAAATGTCGTGTTGCCTGTCCTGATCCTGGCGGGAAAATTATTGGGTATGGAGTTTTGATGAAAACAGTCAACGTCACTTTAAAGGAACATCCGTATAAAATCGTCATCGGCCGCGATATCCTCGGCCGGCTCGGCGCCGCCCTTAAAGGCCTTCCTTGCGGAAAAGACGCGGTCGTCATCACCAGCCCCGTGATCAACCGGTATCATGGCGCCGCCCTGGCGTCGGGGTTGAAGAAAAGCGGTTTTTCCGTCAAGGTTTTCGAGGTCCCCGAGGGCGAGCAAAGCAAATCCGTCCGCGTCGCTTTTTCGCTGATGGAGAAAATCGCCCGCTACGACCGGCTTAAACAGATCTTTATCGTCGCCTTCGGCGGCGGCGTCATCGGTGATTTGGCCGGTTTTGTGGCCTCGACTTACAAAAGAGGCGTCCCCTGTGTCCAGGTGCCGACGACCTTGCTGGCGCAGATCGATTCGGCCATCGGCGGCAAAACGGCCGTCGATTTGCCTGCGGGCAAGAACCTGGTCGGGACTTTTTATCAGCCGAAGATCGTCTGGAGCGATGTGTCCGTCCTGTCAACGCTGGACAAGCGACAGATACGTAACGGACTCGCGGAAGCGGTCAAGTATGGCGTTATCGCCGACGCCGGATTTTTCGGCTATATCGCCGGACATTACGCGAAAATCCTGGCTTTGCGGCCGTCGGCGCTGGAGGAAACGGTCTTGCGGTGCAGCCGGATCAAGGCGAGGGTGGTCGGTGCCGACGAGAAAGAGACCAGAGGCATCCGGACTATCCTGAATTTTGGCCATACGGTCGGCCACGCGGTCGAGGCCGGCGGCGGCTACCGCTTGTACCACCACGGGGAGTCGGTCGCCCTCGGCATGCGCGTGGCGGCGGAAATTTCCTGCCGGCAGACATTGTTCCCGCGCAGGGAGCAGTGCCTTTTAGACAATCTCCTTACCGAGATCGGCTTGCCGCGGAAGATCCGCGGGCTGTCCTTGACAAGAATCTTGCGGGTGATGGACCACGATAAAAAGTTTAAGGCGGGCAAAAACAGGTTTGTCCTCGCGCGGCGGATCGGAAAAGTCCAGGTGGTGGAAAGAATCCCTTTGCCGGTCATCCAACAGGCCGTCCGCCTCTTTATGGCCTAAATCCCCTCTATGGGCCGGCGCGCCGCACACCCAGGACGGTCACTTCATCTTTATCCATCAAGACCACTTCATTAAGCGTGATATTCGTGATTTTCTTGCCGTCGATGTAATCGCCTGTCTCGTAGATTTCGCCGTTAATGAGGGCCATTATCTTGCCGTTATTCATCATGACGCCATCGACGGTGAGGCCGCGTTTTTGTCTGCGGGGTGCCGCCGGCGGAGGGGGGGCGGCGGGGATCGCGGCCGGCGCCGTCGCGACAGCCGCAGAGGGCTGTTGCGGCAGTGCGTTTTTACCGGTTTCGGCACTGAAATTTATCCGCGGCCGGTAGTCTCTCCCCTGACGGGGACCTGTGGCCTTCGGGAGGAGGGAACGGGAGGCAAATTTGGGCTGCAGGATGAAAAGAACGCCGACGATAAACAGCAGAAACAAGATCTCCAGAAGCACGATGATGTGCCATTTTTTTTGTTTTGGTCTGGCCGGTGCGGACAGGGGTTGCGTTGGCAAAGAGATGGAGTGGGCCACAGAGAGGACAGATTCCGGTTCGGCCCACGTTTTTGGGGGTTGGGAAGTCCGGTTATCGGCCGCGGGAGAAGTTGTTTGTCTGAGGGTCTGGGTCTTCTTGAGGGCTTCGTTGATGATACTCATGCAAAGACAACCTCCTCCACGGAACGCTGGACAATGTTTTCATCGATGGCGCGGGCCTCGGCGATGAATCCGGCCAAAAGCGCCCGGTCGCAGAGGATGTTGATCATGCGCGGGGTCCCTTTCGACCGTTCATAGACAAGGTTTACGGCGTTGTCGGTAAACCGGACCGCGTGGCCCGGGAGGGCGCCGGACTGGGCGATCTTCAGCCGGTGGTTGATGTAGGCCCGCACCTCGTCTTTGTTGAGGGGCATGATATGGTAGCGCACCGAGACCCTCTGGTTTAACTGGCGCAGGGACGAAAGTTTGAGTTTTTCGGCGAGCTCCGGCTGGCCGATGAGGACCAGCTGCAGGAGTTTTTCTTTCTCGGTCTCGAGGTTGGAGAGAAGCCGGATCTGTTCAAGCTGTTTGACGCTCAGGTTCTGCGCCTCGTCGATGATGATGACGATATTGTGTCCCCGGCTGGTTTCCTCCAGGAGGAAGTTGTTGAGCGCGCTGACCAGCGCGAACTTGTTTTTGAAATTCCCTTCGATGCCGAGATCTTTGAGAACAATCTGGAGCAGCTGGATGGGGGAAAAGCTCGGGTTCAGGATCAGCGCCGTCTTGACGCTTTTATCCAGGCGGTTTAATAACATGCGGCAGAGCGTCGTCTTGCCGGTGCCG
>JACRHQ010000138.1 GCA_016217585.1 Candidatus Omnitrophota bacterium
GGGATTATTTTAACAAGGCCGACGGGGACGCCGTATTTTCGAAAAAAGTCAAGGCGATCCTGGGGCTTAACTAGTCCTGAGCGCAGTGGTTCGACAAGCTCACCACACTTTCGGAATCACACTGAGCGAGGTCGAAGTGTCGAAGGGCTAGCGCGTGCCAGCGACGCGCAGTAATGGAAAGGACTCCGAATGATATTGGGCGACATTCTGCTTGCCTTTATCCCGGTTTTCGTCGCGGTGGACCCGATCGGGCTTTTACCCGTGTTTGTTGCGTTGACCCATCGGGTCGGGAAGAAGGAAAGAAAAAAAATTATCATCCAGTCGATCGCCACGGCCCTGTCGCTGGCGGTCGCGTTTATTTTTCTGGGAAAGTGGGTATTCCGGGTTATGGGGATAACCGTGGGTGATTTTATGATCGCCGGCGGCGGGATCCTCATGTGTATTTCCATCAATGAGCTCTTGCAGCCGGGTAAACAGCGACGCCTGCCGGCCGGAGAACTGGGGGCGGTCCCTCTGGGGACGCCCTTGATCGTCGGGCCCGCCGTTTTGACGACATCCCTTATTATGATCGATGAATACGGGCTGGGGGCGACACTCGTTTCGGTTGTGCTCAATGTCTTTCTGGTAGGGCTGGTATTCGTCTATTCGGATTCTCTCATCAGGGCGCTGGGGCAGTCCGGGGCGAGGGCCCTGTCCAAGATCATGGCGCTTTTTCTGGCGGCGATCGCGGTGATGATGATCCGCAAAGGGGTCGTGCAGCTGTGGGGCGGTGTCTAAAAAGTATAATTGATTATTGCAATTGAGGCCGTGTCCGTTATAATGAAAACAATTAATTCAACCACGGAGGGAAAGATGGAAAACAGGAAAAGGGATTTTGGTTTCACGCTCATCGAGTTAATCATGGTTATCGTCATCTTGGGCATCCTGGCCGCGGTGGCGATTCCTAAATTCACTAATTTGTCCGGCAACGCCAAAAAGTCGGCAGAGGAAGGGGTCGTCGGCGGTGTACGCGCCGGGATACAGACATACATGGCCCAGGACGACCCTGCTCATGCCTGGCCGACAACCCTCGATTCCGCCAGCAACGGTGACTGTACCGCGGCGAACCCTTGTTTCGGCACTGTCCTGGCCCAGGGCGGCATCACCACCAGCGACTGGTCCAAGAGCGGTTCGGCGTACACCGGGCCCAACACGGGCAGTTATACCTACAACGCCATAAGCGGTGAATTTAAATAATATTCTTCCGTAACCGTCAACAGAAAGCGGGATGGTTTCTTTTCATAAAAGAGGTCTTGTCCTTCTCGCCTCGATCATCCTTCTTGTTTTCGCCTCAATCGCTGTTTTAAGCGTCACCACGTTCATCGTCCAGCGGTTTTCCGAGGGCCGTGCCCAACAGCGTTCCCTGCAGTCGGTTTATCTCGCCCAGGCGGGCATCAACCAGGCCATCTATTCTTACCGGACGACCGGTGCCAATGCTTATTTCACTCCCGGCCAGACGACGCTTCCGGGAGACCCTGGCAGTTCTTTCATCCTGGGGGGAACCGCCAGCGCGGGCTTTGATGCCGATTTCCTGATGGTCGATGCCAATTCGGGCAGCTGGTCTGCCACCACTTACGATACCATAGCTGTAAGAAGCCAAACGACCGGAAGCGGGACGACCAACGCTTCCGACGGGACTTTTACCGTCAATAAGCCCGCCTCGGTTTCCAATAATGACTATCTGGTTTGCATCATCGGGAAAAAAGCGGCCAACGTTGGTGCCAGCGTTGCTCCGCCGTTGGGCTGGACGGTCGGCGATCAGCTTGGCACGACGTTAGAAAACGACGTTTATGGCGGAACTTTTTATAAGAAAATAACCAATGCCGCCGGCGAGCCGGCAACGTATGCCTTTGATTCCAATGGCACCAGTGAAACATTCGGGTATTGGACAGGGTCGCTTTCCGGTATCGATCAAACAACCCCCGAAGATGTCAGTTTTTCCACCGGGACAGGACAATGGGTTAACTCGCAGAACGATAGAACTCCTAATCTTCCTTCCGTCACAACGGTTACTCCTCAAGCGTTTGCCCTGGGCGCGTGGTCGCTAAATTCCGATACGGCAACGAATCAACCCGGAAGTCCTTGGGCCAATAGAGCGGATGATGCTGGCGGATTGTTGAATGTCATGTCTCAAACGGTGGCCGCCGCCGGAACAGCTACGGGGACGGCCAGCCTCAGCGCGGTTGCCGTTGGTCAAGAAACCCAGACAGGGACGTTTGTTTTTCGACCCGCGGTTGTCCCGCGCCGGCTGGATTACGGGCGTATTAAAAGCGTGATCGACCCGGGCACCCGGACGCTCACGATTACGCAGATGGCGGTCACCTGGACGACCGCCAGCCGTACTTTACAGCAAATCTGGATTAACGGGGTCCAGCGCTGGAGCGGGAGCGCCAGTTCGGGACAAACAGTCGACATCAGTGATGTTCCCGGCATTAATCCCGCGGGGGTAACCACCAATTATCTGGTTTTTGATGCCGACATGCAAACAGGGAGCCTTACCTTGACGGCCACGTATTATCTGTCGGACAATTCTACCCGGACTGTGACCCTGTGGCCGAACTCCAATAACTTTCGTTTTACCGTCAAAGCCTCGGGAAAAAAGACAGGGTCGAATCTATACAGGACTATCCAGGCGGAGTATAATGCCAGCACAAGCAAAGTTGTGGACTACCGTGAGATTGATACACAGATGCAATGATCCTTCACGGCCGGCGGGTTTCACTTTAATTGAACTCGTTATGACGATGATCATTGTCAGCATTGTTTCCATTCCGCTGTCTTTATTAATCGGTGCGCATCTCGAAAGTGTATTTATTTCGGAAGAGGACACGATCGGCATGAATTTGGCCCGCTGTGAAATGGAGCGCGTCAATAATACGGCGTACGCGTCGTTAACGGCCGGGACGACGACGCCGGTGAATTGCAGCAGTGACCTGGGATATCCTTCTTATACCGTTTCAAAAACCATCGCGTATGTGCAGGGCGATGATGCCAGCGCCGAAAGTTTAAAAAAGATCACCATTGATGTGACGAAAGGCAGTCAAAACAGAGGGAGCCTGGTTACTTATCGTGCTAAAAATGTTACTTTCGGGCCGGCGCCATAATTTTCGTCAGCAACAATCAATCCATATCCGGGGATTTACTCTTGTTGAACTCGTCACGGTGATCATGATCCTGGGCCTCCTTTCCGCGGGAGGAGGCTATCTGATGTTTCATTACGTCAAGAACGCCGTTTATATCCCCAATAAAATCAATATGGACATGCTCGTTTCCGACGGGCTGGACGTTATGATCAACGGGGACAGCCGCGCGAAGGGGCTGCGGTTCAGCAAGGTCATTACGGCCGTTGCGAACAACCAGGTGGACTTTATCAGCCAGGACGGCCAGACCGTCCGGTACCGGCTCGATACGGGGACCAACAAGCTGTACCGTTCCATCAACGCCGGGGCGCAAGAGGTCATCCCTTATTACGCGTCCGTCGCGGGTGTCAGTATGGTTTCCAAAACGGCCGGGCAGTTGTTTGCCTATTACGATGCCAACGAAGCCGTGACGGCGACGGCGGCCGATGTGCGGTGGATCACGATCGGGCTGACCGCCAGGACAGGCAGCGGTTCCTACGCGCAGTGGCAGGGCCAGTCGAGCCAGAGCACGTCTGTCGCTGTGGCGAAATTTCAATAAGTGCCGGCTAAAAGAGGTGAGATGTCCGGGAACAGGCAGAATGAACGTCGAGGCCTTGTGGAGTTGGTCGGGAGGTTGAGGGCGGATCTTCTTCCGGCGGTCAGGGAGCAACTGTCCAGCGGCCGCCGCCGCGCCGGCGAAAGGCTCAAGACGGAGATATCCGTTTTGTCGAAGCTTTTCAGCCCCAGGCTGGATAAATTCCTGGCGGTTAATTTTGACCCGGCGATGGTTGAGATCGTTTACGTCGAGTCATTCTCCGGCGGGCTGCGGCTTCTGGCTTATGAGACGGCAGCGGTGGTCGGCTCGCAGGAGAAAGCGCGGGAGATGGCCCTCGTTGAATTCCTCAGGGATTTCCTTGAAAAAAACGCCGTTACCACCCACGATGTCCTTATCAGCATCTCGGATCCCGATTCGATATTTTTTAAGGATATCGTGCTGCCCGTCATGCCCGACGCGGAGATCCTGGAGGCGGCCAGGTGGCAGCTCAGGGATGACGTCCCCTTTGATCTGGACCAGGGTTCGATCGACTGGCAGGTCCTGGAGGAAGTCACCGGGGAAGACGGGCAAAAGGGACGGCGGATCATGTTTATCGCCGCCAACAACGCCGTCATTTATCAATATTTATCCGTTGTCCAGCAATGCCGCCTGGACCCTTTGAGCGTTACCAACAGCGCCTTTAATTACGCCCATATCCTGGAAAATTTGCCGGACGTTCCCGAAATCGTCGCGGTGCTTGACTTCGGTCGCGCGGAAACGACCTTCGGCATTTATATGCAGAAGAAACTGGGGTTTGTGCGTCGCCTGCCTGTCTCCTGGGAGAGGTTGCTGCAGTCGCTGACGAAGACCCTGGTTTCCGACGGCGGGGCGACCCAGCTGACGCCTGAACAGGCGGAGGAGATCACGCGCAGCGTCAGCATCCCGCAGGAGAATACCGCGGTACTGCCGGGCAACATCAAGACGACTCATTTCTTGTCGTTGATGCGCCCTTTCCTGGAGACATTAACGCGGGAGGTCAAATTTTCCCTTGATTATTTCGCCATGAATTTCGGGAAAGAAAAACCGTCGGTGTTATACATCGCCGGGGAAAGCTCCCGTTTCAGGAATATGGACCAGTATCTCCACGCGGCCTTTGAGATGGATGTGGTCTGCCTGCCGCTGCCGGCGCGGGTAGACACGCGGGCCCTCGGCGCGGCTTCTCCGGGGCCTGAAGACCAAAACAGGATCATGAATGTCCTGGGGGCGGCGCTGGGCGGTCCCACGCGCATCAGCCTGCTGCCGGTTGAGATCAAAACCAGGCGTCTGGAATTTCTGGAGCGGATTTTTCTGCGCTCCCTGGCGATCATTTCCGGCGTGGTTTTTATTTTTTCCCTGTCCGTGATGCAGTTCCAGGCGCGTAATTATGAACAGCGCCTGAAGAACGCCCGGGTCCACATGCAGACGATGGTCGACATCAAGAGTCTGGTCCAGGACGTCCGTACGAGGGAAAATCTGGCCCGGGAGATCGAAGGCCGCGGGGTGCCGCTCGACGGGCTCCTCAGCGTGGTGGCGGCGGCCGTCCCCGAAGAGATCCTCCTTGATAATCTGGATTTCAACGCCGCGGCGTACCGGTTGACCTTGAAGGGTTCCGTCACGGCAAGCCGGGAGGCCGGCGAAACCATCCTGGCGGATTTTATGCAAAAGCTCGAGGCCTCCTCCTTTTTTACGGAGGCGAGATTCGTTTCTTCGCAGAAAACAGGGACAGCGTATGCCTTTGAAATTGAATGCACTCTTTTCCATTGAAACCCTGGGGAAGATCAGCCGTCCCCAGAAAAGGATCATCGCCTCGGCGGTTTTTCTCGTCGGCGGATTTCTGCTCGTCTGGAGCCTGATGTATATCCCCCTCCAGGAGAAGATC
The DNA here is from genome assembly GCA_016217585.1 of Candidatus Omnitrophota bacterium. GTDB lineage: Bacteria > Omnitrophota > Gorgyraeia > Zapsychrales > Zapsychraceae > UBA10015. The sequence continues at coordinate 5,612 of JACRHQ010000138.1, forward strand.
GCCCGCCTGCGGCGCGACCTGGAGGAAACGCAGGGGTATATCCGCCAGGTGCAGGCGATGGTGCCCTCCGGCGCCGAGGAGCGGATTGGGGAAGGGATCAGGTTGCTGGAACAGCAGCACAACCAGCTGGTCGCCAGGTTCCCGGAGAAGGAAGAGGCGTCCTTGACCGCGCTTTTTGACCTGGCCCGCCGGGCCAACGTGGAAATAAGCACTATTCAATCTCAACAAAAGAATCCCTGCGCAAAAGAATCCGGTATTGAAGGCAAGAAGTGTTATGAGTTGCCGGTGTCTCTTTCATTGAAGGGAGATTATAAGGATCTGGTAGAATATCTCGAGCTGGTACGGACTTCTTTGCCCGCGTTCGTGACCTTCGAGAGGTTGACGCTGCAGAAATCAGGCCAGGGCGCGCTGGAGCTCACCGCCGCGCTTGAGATCAAATTATATTTGCTGGTTTAATATGACTCTGGGGAAGAAAGAAAAAATTCAGATCGCCGTCACGTTCGCTTCGGCGGTGGTGCTGCTGGTTGTCTTCCGGCATAACTTCGCCGGCCCCGGTCCCAAGGTCGAAACCGTTGCCGGGAAGACGCCGTCCGCTGCGCCGGCCCCGGCCGCGCAGCCCGCGCCTTTGCAGAGAGAAGACGACATGTCCGTTTTAGAAAAATTGAAAGAGGAGGCGGGGCGCCTTAAGCCCGGCAGAGACCCTTTCAGCCGGCCGGCGGGTCCGGCGGCGGCCCAAGGGCCCGTCTTGAGCGGCATTGTCTGGGACGCGCGGGACCCCGCCGCGATTATCAACGGCCAGGTCGTCCGCGTCGGGGACGACCTGGAATCTCCGGCGGGGCACAAGGTCCTTGCCATTGACAAAAACCGTGTTATTTTAAATGACGGAGAACGTAATATTGAACTTATGCTGGACGTCGAATAAGGATCTGGTGAAATGAC
>JACRHQ010000139.1 GCA_016217585.1 Candidatus Omnitrophota bacterium
ATCACTGGGGACGCGTAGCTCTGGACATTACCGACGTTGCCCGTATTGGTGGTGCATCCCGTCAGAAACAACAGACTAAAGACTAAAGACTGAAGACTGAAGACTCTCATCCTATCCCCACAATGTCAGTATGATCTTGGTCAACATCACATTGGACAAAATGACAAAAATATACGAGAAAGCGACGGCTTTGGTCGTGAACTTACCGACCCCCATCGAACCGCCGCTGGTCGAATAGCCCTGGTAACAGCAGATCCAGCCGATGATGATAGCAAAAAAGAAGACTTTAATAAACCCCGCGAAAAAATCCACGTACTGGATGGCCTTGATGGTCTGGCTGATGTAAAACGGGCCCGGGATGCCGGCCTCCAGCACGCCGATAAAATATCCTCCTGTGATGCCGACCAGTTCCGCGATGAGGGCAAGGACCGGCAACGCGAAAAAACAGGCCACCATCCGCGGGACGATCAGATATTCAATCGGGTCAACCCCCATCGTGCGGGTCGCCAGGACCTGGTCGTTGACATTCATGGTCCCGAGCTCGGCGGCGATGCGCGCGCCGGCCTTGCCGGAGAAGATAAGCGCGGTGAACACAGGCCCGAGCTCGCGTACCAACGAAAGCCCGACGAGATGAGAGATGTATTCCTTGGCCCCGAAACGCGCCATCGCCACATACCCCTGCAGGGCCAGGACGGCGCCGGAGGCGAACGCCGTCAAAATGATGATCGATACCGACTGGACGCCCTGCTCATAGGTCTGCTGGAGGACTTGCGGCCAGCGGATGCGTCCGCGAAAAACATACCCCGCGACCTCCCCCAGGAAGCAGACCGCCCTCCCCATCCACAGGACGTAACGGAACCCCGAGTCCACCAGCACCCTGATCATTTTCCTCTTTTTTCTTTATCCAGCCAGACCCTGGCCAGCTCCGACGTGATCTTGTATTCCAGCGTCTTGGAAATATTTTTCCCCGCCTCGGGCTTGCGCGGGGGCGTGCCGGCTTGCCCCCGCGCCGGCCGCGGTTTGCCCGCGAACCCCGCGACGCTGCTGACCCCGGCCCCCCGCGCCCGCACGGCGTATTGGAGCGCCCGGTCATCCGTAACGACGACGACGTTCTTGCGGTGTTCGGCCTCTTCGACCATCCGGACAATTTTATCGTCGGCGCTTTCTCCTTGCGCGAAGACAACCCGGACCGACGAGGTCCCCGCGGCGGAACTCCAGACATCCGACCTGCCGTCAAAAACAATGGTCACCATATTACGCGAACTTCCCTGCGGAGCGCTGGACTCGATCCATTGGATCAACTGCTGACGCTGGTCTTCAAGTCTGCTCCGGACGGATACGGGCATCTGGTGAATGATATTGTAACCGTCCAGAAAATAGTGTAAGGACATAAATAACCCCGCCCATCAGGCCAACGGCGACCATAAACAAAAAATTGATAAGAGAAATGCTGACGGCGACACCCGAAGCCATCCCGACCTTTCCAAAAAGATACACGGCGCCGATCTCCCGCACGCCCAGCCCGCCGATGGACGGGAAAGACGCCGCGATGCACGTCAGGGGGACAAAGATCAGGAAATAAACAAGACTGGTTTCCTGGGAAAGTGAGCGCGCGATAAAATACCAGCACAGGGCGTACACGATCTGCGACAGGCAGGAGACGCCGATCGCCTGGAGCCCTTCCCTCCGCCGGCCCTTCATCAACGCGACATCATAATGGAGGTCCATCAGCGCCTTCCGGATTTTGGGCAGCCGCGCGAATATCCGGCAGCCGGAACTGTACATCCTTTCGTTGAACAAGACAAAGGCGCAGCCGGCGGAAACCGCCGCCACCCCGGCGATGGGGATAGCCAGGGCGCCGTCACCGAGCAAACGGTGGCCGAAAATAAAGGCCGCGACCGCCACCAGCACGATGGCCGCGAACCCGCTCAGACGGTCCAGCAGGACCGAGGCGATGACCCTGGTTTTCCGTGAATTGTCGCGGCACAGCCCGTAAATTTTGATAAAATCGCCGCCGATGGCGCTGGGCAAAAAAAGGTTCCCGAAAAGGCCGACCAGATAATAGCGCACGACGTCGCGCAAGGGCGAGGTGATTTCCAGCGCCTTGATAAAAATACCCCAACGCCAGAGAAGGATCCCGTTGATGGCCAGGAAGAGAATCCCCGCGTAAACCAGAAAGCCCGGCTGCGCCGTGCGCAGGACGTCTGCCGTCTTTTGAAAATCGATTTTGGAAAAAAGATACCAGAGCAGCGCGCCGCTTAAAAAAATACGCGCCAGAAATGAAACGATATTTTTGCCGACCGTATCAGAACTCACCGACGCACTCCCTGTAACCTTCCTCGGCAATGTAAGAACTACGCACCAGCGGAGCGCTCATGACGTGTTTGAACCCCAGTCCCCGGCCGATGGTTTTGTACTCTTGAAATTTCTCCGGTGGGACAAAGCGCTGGACGCGCAGGTACCGCTTTTTTCTGCCCGGCGCGAGGTACTGTCCGATGGTCAGCATATCACAGCCGGCGGCAACCAAATCCCGCATCAGCCCGGCGATCTCCTCGTCCGTTTCGCCCAGCCCAACCATAAATCCAGACTTGGTCAGACGCGACGGTGCCAATCTCTTTAAATGACGCAACACCGCAAGTGAACGATCATAATTCGCTTGAGGCCGGACATCCGGCGACAAGCGGCGTACCGTTTCCATGTTGTGGCTGATAACATCCGGGCGGGCGGCAATCAACCCCTCGAGGCACTCCGGTTTATTGGAAAAGTCCGGGATCAAGACTTCGGTCTTGGTCTGCGGCATCAAGGAACGAATGGCATGGATCGTCTGGACGAACTGGCCCGCGCCCTCGTCGGCAAGGTCGTCGCGGGCAACCGAGGTGACCACCACATAACGCAGGTTTAATTGCTGGACGGCGAACGCGACCTGCCGCGGTTCCTCCGGGTCGACCTCCGCGGGGCGGCCTGTCCTGACGCCGCAAAACCGGCACGCGCGGGTACAGCTTTCGCCCAGGATCATGAAGGTGGCGACACCGCGGCCCCAGCATTGGCCGAGGTTCGGACACAAGGCGCTTTCACAGACGGTATGAAGCCCCGCCTGCCGGAACATGCCCCGCATTTGCCGGATTTGACCCATGTCCGGGATTTCCTGGCGGAACCACTCCGGCAGCAGCGTGGTTACGGTGCCCGCATTATCCTCGAGAAGACACGCCATTATTCCCGCCTCCGCTGTTTGCGTTCGAGCTCTTGCAGCTGCTTGCGCAGTTTAATCTTTCCCTTCAACCCCGCGTAATCGATAATCAGTTTTCCGTCGAGATGGTCCATCTCATGCTGGATCACCCTCGCCAGAAGGTCGTCGTAGATTTTCTCCTGCGGCCGGTTGTTTTCATCCATATAACGGACGACGATCTTTTCCGGGCGCCGGACCATCACGGTCACGCCGGGGATGCTCAGGCACCCTTCCTCGAGCGCGGCGCCGCCCATGCGGCGGATAATCCGGGGGTTGATGAACGCCATCGGCCCCGTACCGACGTCCGCCACAAAGATCTGCCGGTTGATGCCGACCTGGGGGGCCGCGAGCCCGACGCCTTTGTTCTCACGCATGGCGGCCAGCATGGACTGGATCAGCGCAAGTTCCCCGTCGCCGACGCGCGCCACAGGGACGGATCTTTTCCGCAGGCAAGGGTCTCCATAAATCCGGATTGCAAGGACGGTGGTGGTCATCGGCAATATCGCGCGGGCAAGACAAAACAGCTATTTCTTGATTCTGTTTTTATCGTCCACATGGACAATTCTGGTTTTAGCCGTTTGGGCTTCTTCCGGCGTCATATAGGCGTAGCTGAGGATGATGACGCGGTCGCCGACAACGCCGAGGCGGGCCGCCGGGCCGTTGAGGCAAATGACACCGGACCCGGCCTTACCGGCGATGACGTAGGTATCAAAGCGGTTGCCGTTGTTGATATTCAAAACCTCCACCCGCTCGCCGGGGATGAGGCCGACCGCCTTCAGCAGCGTCTCATCGATGGTGATGCTGCCCTCATAATGCAGCTCGGCCTCGGTCACCGTCGCGTGGGCAATCTTGGATTTGCAGAACTGGATAAGCATGTTATTAACACCTTTACGTCGTCAGTCATCAGACTTCAGTCTTCAGACAAATCTGACGACTGAAGACAGAGGACTGAAGACTACACAATTTGAGGTTTAATCTTCGCCAACAGCTGGTCTTTGGACATCGCCCCCACCATCTGTTCGACAGGCCCGCCTTTTTTGAAAATCAGCAATGTGGGGATGGACATGATGTTATACTGCCCGGCCAGTTCCTGGGCTTCATCGACGTCGACTTTAACCACCTTCAGCTTGCCCTTCAACTCGTTGGCGATCTCGTCCAGGACAGGCGCGATCATGCGGCACGGCCCGCACCATTCGGCCCAGAAATCCACCAGAACCGGGATATTGGATTTAAGGACTTCTGTTTCAAAATTCTTATCAGTTACATACACCACAGCCATTTTTGTTCCTTTCCATTAAGAATTTTTATAAATGATACTGATATTAGGGATTTATTATATATACAGGACATGGGGAGTTCAACCATAAAATTCTCCTTGTGTCAGTTACGTTTTAAAAGTGAACAGTTTTGGAGGCGATTTACGTTTTAAAAGTGAACAGTTGAAAAAGGCGGCATACTTTATCCAAAAACAGGAGGATAAGGTATGGCCAAACACATCCACAAACGGTTCACAGATGA
>JACRHQ010000140.1 GCA_016217585.1 Candidatus Omnitrophota bacterium
ATCATAGAGGGCCCGCTCAACGCCCGCCTCGGCGATATGGAAGGCCACGGTCGCCCGGCGCTGGCGTTCCGCGGACCGTTGCTCGTTGACGCTGAGCATGAGGAAAGCGGCTCCCAGGGTCAGCAAAACAAAAACAACCAGGTACGCGAGGATAAGCAGGCTTCCCCGTCTGTTCCGCAATCGTCCCCAGGATATTCGTTTGGTTGGCATCGTTAGTTCCTCAAAGAGATTTTAAAACTCATGCTGAGTTGAATCGGCACGTTCCCGGAAAGATTTTTGCCCCTGGGGGGCGCCTTTTGGGCCTGGACCGTGACGTTGACCACGCCGGGGCTGGTCGAGGACCGGCTGAACTGCAACGATTGGACGTTCTGCGCGATGACGGAGGCCGTCTGCGATCCAACTTGCCGTTGAAGTTGATTGCCGCCGGATCCTGACAGGAAATACCTTGTTGTATTGGAATCCCAGACGAGGTTGCCCCCGGAGGCGCCGGCGCATTTGTAAAAGGTAATGCTGGTATGAACCGTGCCGTCCGCCGGCACATCCGTGATGGAAGCCGACCCGGCCTGGCGCAGATCCTGGGTGATCCAGTCCACGCCTTTGCGCAATTCCTGTTGCAGTCCCACGCGCACGTTATTGATTTCCCACGAATCCGAGCCTGATATCAGAAGGGCATAACAGATCCCCATAATGAATGAAAGCAGGACGACCGTCACCAGGACTTCCACCAGGGACACCCCTTTTCGGGTGACCAGGAGGCAACCTGTGGAGCGCTTGTAATCTGTGTTGTTGTTCATCGCAGGGCCATAAAATTTGTGAGGGTTGTCGTAAAATTCCGGCCGCTTTTGTTCTGCCACGCCAGGTTAATCTGAAGTTGCAGCAATTCCGCGCTGCCTACCTGGCTGATAGCGATTGTCCCCGTACCGTTAGGTCCCGTTAAGGCAAATGTGTCGCCCGGGGTGCCTCCGGACCCGTAATCGGTGGTCAGGTTGGTAAACCCGTGACCGCGCATTTCCTCGATTTTGTTCTGGGCCTGGGAAAGGGCGAGGGTCACATTGCCGGCGTCTTGCGCCAGGACGGAGCAGTAAACGAAGAGCTGCAATAATCCCACAATCACGACGGCCAGGATCCCGACGGCAATCAGGACTTCCACGAGGGTGAAGCCTTGGTTTTTAAAAGGTTTTATAGGCATTGGTTTTCCCCTTACACCCCAACTGATTCATCACGGGAATATTTTATGTTTCGTGATGAATCAAATCGTTGGGGTTATGTCGCCCCTCCGGGCGACATAAAAAATCCATCCGCGTTTCGGATGGATAGGTTTCTGGCTCTGAGTCGAAACTTACGCATTCGGTCGCGGTAACTGGCTGTCCCCCTGAAAGGAGGAGGACCCTTCCCCGACGTTTCGTCTTTGGCGAAAGTCGGGGTCCCGACTTCCAAGTTCGCTGAAACGTCGGGATAGCTTTGCGTCCCCGCCTTGCGACGGGTTTGCCTTTGGGTTGTTCTCCGGTGTAAGTATAGCACATAGCGGGGAATTCTACCAAAATCACAGAAGCAGAATATTCCGACTTTTTGCTTTTCAATGATTTGATTGTATTTTATACTAAAATTTATACAAATACCTAAGAAACGTAAAAATTTTATGTGCAATAAAAAATTAATGTCCGCGGGCATTGTCTGGATTGTCACCGCGTCGGCCGCCGGGGCTTACGCGCAATCCATGACGGACGAGGCCCAGCGTATTTATCAGGCCGCCCACCAGAGCGTCGTCCAGGTCCAGGTCATCGACCTGGCCACGGGCAAGAAAGCTTCCATCGGTTCCGGGTTCCAGTTCAGCGCCGAAGGGGACATGGCGACCAATTTTCACGTCGTGGCCGAGGCCGTGCACGCCCCGCAGAGGTTCCGGGTCGAATATGTCCGCCATGACGGGTTGATCGGTCCGCTGGAAGTGCGCGGGATCGACGTCATCCACGACCTGGCCGTTGTCCGCAGCCCCGAAAAACAGGGGACATCCCTTCTTCTCGGGCGTTCGGATTTATCAAAGGGCACGCACCTTTTTGCGATGGGGAACCCCTTCGACCTGGGGATGAGTATCGTCGACGGGATTTATAACGGCCTCATGGAAGATTCCCTGTACAAAAAGATTTTGTTCTCCGGGTCGATCAACCCCGGCATGAGCGGCGGGCCCGCGCTTGACAAGGAAGGCCGGGTGGTCGGGATCAACGTGGCGACGGCGGGTAACGAGGTCAGCTTCCTGGTCCCGGTCGAGCATCTCCAGGAATTGTACAGTAGTGTTTCCGGCGGGTCTTTGGCCGGGGGGAACTGGCAAAAAGTCATCGACGCGCAGCTGGCGGCGAACCAGGACCAGTATATGCACAGGCTCCTCGCCGCTCCCTGGAACACCCTGGAAGCGGGCGAGGCGAAAGTGCCCGGGGAGATCCTGGACGTTTTTAAATGCTGGGGCAAGTCGGAGGACAAGGAAAAACAGCTTTATAATTACGCCTATATCCAGTGTTCGACGAGCGACAACATTTTCCTCTCGAACGGATTCTCGACGGGCCAGATCCTGTATAAGTATCTGTGGCTCACCAGCAAGGGCCTGAACCCCTTCCGGTTCTATAATTTTTATCAGAGCCGGTTCCAGTATCCCAACCCTTACGAGAACGCCGGGGAGGATGATGTCACCAATTTCAAATGCGACAATAATTTCGTCGATATCGGCGGCCGGACGGCCAAGGTCCTGTGGTGCGCGCGGCAATACAAGAAATTCCCGGGCCTCTACGACATCAATTTTTCCCTGGCCTCGACGGACCGGCCGGACCGGGGGTTTATGATGGAAGTCGTGGCGCTGGGGACAGGGAAGACCAACGCGGTCGAATTTGTGCGCAAGTTCATGAAAGCGGTCCAATGGCAAAACTTGTCATCGAAATAATTCACCCCTTGCGATTTTTACGGGAATACAAAACGTTTGACGCGCCCATGGTGCGTATCGGGCGCGGGTATGACAACGACCTTATCGTTGCCGACCCTCATGTCTCCGCCCGGCATTTGGTTGTCAGAACGGAAGGGGAAGAATGGGCCGTGGAGGATGTCAGCCGTGAAAACGGGATGTTCGTCCCCAAGATCGCCAGGGTCGTTGAGCAGGCGTATTTAAAGTCGGGGGATGAGCTGATCATCGGACGCACGCGGTTGAGGTTTTTAAGCCCTGAACACCCCGTGGCCGCGACCCGGTTGCTCGTGCCCACGCATGTGTTCCTGCGCACCGTCGGGCGTCCGGTGAACATGGGATCGGTCCTGATCGTTTGCCTGATGGGTTTCGCGGCGCATGTGTATTTAATCAGCGCGGAGGACACCTCTATCTGGAAACTGGCCGCCGGAGTCCTGGGCTTTGTATTCTCCGCCTTCCTTTGGGCCGGCGGGTGGGCCTTTATCGGACGCATGATCAAACAAAAGACCCAGTTCGCGGCCCAGTCAAGCTTGAGCCTTCTGTTTGTGGCGGCGGTCCTGATTTCGGTCAATATCAGTGAATATCTGGGCTACTGGCTGAACAGTGAGACGGCGGAAACGGTCGTTGCCGCGATTCTGCTGGGTGGTTTGTGTACGGCTTTTCTTGTCGGGAACCTGACGCTGGCCACCAACGTTTCCCTTAAAAGGAGGGTCGTGATCTGTTCCTCCATTTC
>JACRHQ010000141.1 GCA_016217585.1 Candidatus Omnitrophota bacterium
CCGGAATGGATGAAGAGCTTCAGGTCAGGCCGGCTGAGGGCGATCCCCATGGCGAAGGTGATCGGCCGGCCGTGGATGCAGTGTACCCCGTAGGTATTGACGTAAAACGGCACGCGGCCCGAACACCCGATCCCCGAGACGTTGACCGTCATGTGGGGCGGGATCTGTTCTTCCACCAGAAAACGCTTGAATCCCATCAAAATACCGAAATCACCGCAGCCCACGCACCAGCGCGGGTTCTCGGTATTGAGGTCCTTGACCGTCAGCGGCGTCCCTGTTTGTGTTTTTTCAGGCAGCTGCGGCATGGAACAACTCCTTGACTTTTGTCTCAATGGTCCGCGGCGTCATGGGCCGGCCCGTGACCCGGCAGATAAGCGGCTGGACGTCCACCAGCGTGTGGTCCCGCAGCAGCATCGCCAGCGGAGGGCGTTTGAGAAGATCCCCATACGCCAGTTCGACGGTGACCACCTTCTTGAATTTTGAAAAAATCTCCTTGAGCGTCAACGGCAAGGGGTTGACGAACCGCAGGCACATCCCGCTGACGGCCAGCCCCTGGTTCTGGAAATACGACACGGCTTCCTCCACCGCCCCTTTGGCGCTGCCCCAGCCGACGATCAACACATCGCCTTCCTCGCGCCCGCCGAAAAGTTCCGGCTTTTTAAGCGCCCGCTGCACGCAATGGACCTTTTCGTTGCGCACCGCGTGCGAACGCTGGCTGGCTTTGGAAAAATAATTGACGGTCCCGGTTTGGTCCGTGTTGAGCCCCGTGATCCGGCGCATCCCTCCCGGTGTCCCGGCCGTGGCCTGTTCCGTGCGCACCATTTCAATCTGATCCGGCAGCCGCTCCAGGCCGAAATGTTCCAGGATAAAATCCGGAATATTGTTACTGTCCTCCATGGCAAAGATCTGCGGCTTGTCGAGCACTTTGTAACTGTTGGCCGTCTGAAAATCACTCATGATAAAAACAGGCAAGCGCAGTTTCTCGGCGAGATACCGGGCCAGCTGCGGGGCGTAAAAACAGTCGATAATGTCGTAAACGCCCAGGACGACCTTGGCGCTGTCGCCGTGGCTGCCGTAGATGACCGAGAGCAGGTCCGACTGCTCGGTCTTGGTCGGCATCCCCGTCGAAGGGCCGGAACGCTGGACATCGATGATGACAAGCGGGATCTCCGCGGCGGTCGCGTACCCGATGAACTCCTGCTTCAGGGACAGCCCCGGCCCCGAGGTACAGGTCATGGCCGGCACCCCGGCGTAATACGCGCCGATCGCGGTGCCGACGGCGGAGATCTCGTCTTCCGCCTGGTGCACAATGCCGCCAAAAGAAGGGAACACCTTCGCCAGCGTGTGCAAAATGGATGTGGCCGGCGTGATCGGATAGCCGCTGACGAGTTTGATCCCGGCATCGACGACACCCATCGCTAAAGCCGAATTACCGTCGATGAGGATTTTTTCATGCCCGTTCTTGCCGGAGGCGTTCTTGATCTCGTAGGCAAACGGGACGTTGTCCCTGGCGTATTGATACCCCAAATGGAACAGGTCGATGTTCTTTTTGAAAACCTCTTCTTTTAACTTTGCCCCGAAGGTCAACTGGATCTCGTTGATGACGAATTCTTCCGGCGCGTTGTAAATACAGGCGAGCATCCCGATGTAATACATGTTCCTGGCTTTACCGGCGAGTGATTTGATGATGGCCTGGGCTTCAGGGAGAACCTCAAATGGAAATATCTGCAACCCCGAATCCTTGACGCGCTGGAGCACTTTGTCGTATTGCGCCGCGGGGAGGTCTTTGTCGCACATATCCAGGAGTACGCGGCAGTTGGGGTTGTGCTCCTCATCATCCAGGCGCCGGTCCAGCACAACCTCATGCGAGGCCAGGATGACGTCGGTATTGTTCCCGATATTGGCCAGATCAAATTCAGCGACACGGATAATGACCCCCGAAAGGGCCGGGCGCGTCCTGATGGGCGGGCTGATTTCGGAGGGGATCGTGGGTTCGATGAAGACGTATTTGCCCATGCGCGCAAAGGCACGGATCAAAATATCGCCGGCTTTCTGGGCGCCGAAGCCGGCGTCCATCAAAAGCTCGAAGCGGCCTACTCTTACGTTATTAACGGTTTTGTTCTGCACTGCGGAAATCCTTCAAATTTTCGACTACTATAGCACTTTCGTTATGAATATCAATATCAAAATTTGCTTTTTGACGAAAATAATTATATCAAGGATTACGGCGTTGCGGAAGGCATAAACAGGCGTAAATCCTTCAGCTTTTTCATGGGGACTTGCCCCACGGATCCGTCAGGAAATGCTTCGCGGGCTTTTTCTTCCTTCCCGAGCAATTCCTCGACCGGATGGTCGGAGCTGATCGTAAAACCGGCGTCCTGGATCATCTGTAACGTGCGCCGGCGGTCATCGCCTTTGGTATTCAAATAGCCGTCCAAAAACAAGGAATCCGCCGCATAAAGCGCCATGACCTGCAGGCTGCGCAAATGCAGTTCGCGCCCGGCGGCCGCGCGGATTTCCGCTTTCGGATTCAGCAAGCGGAACAGGCACAAAATACGCAGACAATACTCGGGCGACAGGCCGGCCGCCGGCCCAAGCGCGTTCCCTTCGATCGGGATATAAAAATTGACCGGGATCGATTCCACCGCCAATTCCCGCAGGGCATACGCCACTTCCAGGATGTCCCGGGGGGTCTCCCCAATCCCGACGATCATCCCCGAACAAAGACGGATTTGCGCCCGCCGGGCCGAGGTCAGGGTGTTGAGCCGGTCCTCGTAGGAGTGTGTCGTGCAAACGTGCGGGTAATTCCGTTGCGAGGTATTTAAATTATGGTTGAGGCGGTCCAGCCCCGCTTCTTTGAGCATCGCCGCCTTGCCGTCGTCCAGCAACCCCGCGGAGACACAGACCTCCAGCGACGGATATTGTTCCTTGATCTGCCGTATGAGCCGCGCGATGTGCACGACACGGGTGGCCGACGGCCCCCGCCCGGCAAACACCATGCAATAACAATCCGCCCCCTTTTCATGGGCGTTTTTGGCCTCGGCGAAGATCTCTGCGTCGGATTTCAAGGGGTATTGTTCAATATCGGCCCGGGAAGTGCGCGCCTGCGCGCAATAGCCGCAATTCTCGGAGCAGTGGCCGTTTTGGGCGTTATTGAGGATATGGAGCGAGACCTCTTTGCCCCTGAATTCCTTGCGCACCTGATAGGCGGCATTCAACAACGCCAGCAGTTCGATATCGCGGGAAGTTAATATGTCCAGCACGGTTGGCCGCGGCAACGTTTCCAGGGAGATGCTTTGCCGCGCCAGCTGGTTATAAAAGGATTGGTCCATGAGGATTATTTTTCTTTGCTATTCATCGATAAATAGTGTATTCTATACAAAACATCATGAACAATAACATAAATAATACCAATTGTAAACCGGGAAATATCCATTCGGTCCACATTCCGGTCATGGGTACGGGCTTCTCCATCGACACCCCCCTCAAGGTCGCCAAGTACGGCATCTCTTCGGTCATCTCCATCGTGGACGATTGCCTCATCGAGGACATGCGCAAATACCACAGCGAACTGCGCGGCAAGGAGTATGTCCCCATCACCAAGGAAGACGAAGATTCCCGGGCGCGGCGTATTACCGCCTATCTTAACCTCGTCGATGACATCGTACAAGACGAATTTGCCAGGGTGAGATCATCCCGGTTTGAACCCGGCAGCGAGATCTCCAAATATTTCGATCTCCTGGCGGATGACTCGCCCTTGAAAACCCGGTACAACGCCATGCTCGCCGAAACGGATCAGGGGCGCAAAAAAGATTTGCAGGAAAACCTGCGCGCGCAAATGAAGGCGGGAAGCATCGACGTCAACATCATGACCAAGCTCGACCGCCCCAATTACGGCCCCGACAAGAAAGAACTTCCCCTGGAATATTCCGACGCGCTGGCGGCCTTGCGCGGTTACGCCCAGAGCAAATTGAACTCGGCCATCGTCTTCTCCGCCGGGATCAACCGCCGGCTGTACACCTACATCGAAAAGTTCAAGGACTTCTACGCGGACGCCACCGGCGACATCAAAAAACGGATCATCCTCAAAGTGAGCGACTATCGCTCCTCCTTTATCCAGGGATCATTTCTGGCAAAAAAGGGATTGTGGGTCTCCGAATACCGCATCGAATCAGGGCTTAACTGCGGCGGGCACGCCTTTATTTCCGACGGCTATCTCCTGGGCCCCATCCTCGAAGAATTCAAAAAGAAAAAAAATGAACTTGTCGCCACAATCCTCAAGCTCTGCAACGAAGCGCTGAAGGCAAAGGATCTCAGGACTTTTGAGGAAGCGCCGTACACCCGCATCACCGCCCAGGGCGGCATCGGCACGGCCAGGGAAGACCGATTTCTTCTGAAATTTTATCAGGTCGACGGCACCGGTTGGGCCACACCCTTCCTGCTGTGCCCCGAGGCGACCAACGTCGATGACGTGACCCTGAAAAAACTCTGCGCGGCCGCGGAAAATGATATCGAATTAAGCGAAGTATCACCTTTGGGCGTGCCGTTTAACAACCTGAAGGAAAGCCCCAGC
>JACRHQ010000142.1 GCA_016217585.1 Candidatus Omnitrophota bacterium
ACCGGCGGCAATACGGCTTAAACGCGATTGTCGCGATCCCGGCGACGATCTACGGCCCCGGGAGTGACACAAATCCGGCAACGGCCCATGTCCTGGGGGCCCTGGTGGGCAAGTTCGCGCAGGCCGTTGAAGATAACGCCAAAGAAGTCGTGATCTGGGGAACGGGCGTCCCCCGGCGGGAGTTTTTGTACGCGGATGATTTCGCGGCGGCGTGCCTTCTTCTGATGGAACGCTACGAGGGCGAAGAAATAATGCACATCGGTCCCGGGAACGATGTGACTATCAAGGAATTGGCTGAAATAATCCAGCGGGTGAGCGGATATAAGGGAAAAATCGTTTTTGACGCGTCGAAACCCGACGGCGCCATGCGCAAACTCCTCGACAGCAGCCGCCTGACGCAGATGGGGTGGCGGCCCAAGGTTGCACTGGAAGAAGGAATTAAAAGGACGTACGAGCGATATGTGAATGTAGAGAGTAGAGAGGAGAGAGGAGAGAGTCGAAAGTAAATTTTTTAATGCGGGGGTTATCAGAATGAATATACTAGTCACCGGCGGCGCGGGGTATCTGGGGTCAGTCCTGGTGCCGCGCTTGCTGGAGGAAGGACACAAAGTCACGGTCATCGACAATTTTATGTACAACCAGACCTCGCTTTTGGATTGCTGCCATGACAAGAATCTTGTCATTATCCGCGGGGACGCGCGCGACGAAAAGTTGCTCGCCGGTGCCGTCAAAACAGCGGACGCCATTTTCCCTTTGGCGTGTCTGACCGGGGCGCCGTTGTGCGCCAGAGAACCGCAGACCGCGCAGGCCGTTATCCTGGACGCGGTGGCATTGATCCTGAAACTGCGCGGCAAAAATCAAATCATCATTTACCCGACGACCAACAGCGGCTACGGGATCGGGGAGAAGGGGAAACATTGCACCGAGAAAACGCCGTTGAAACCCATCTCTGTTTACGGGCAATTGAAGGTCAAGGCGGAAGAGGCGATCCTGGACGCCGGCAACGGCATCACGCTGCGCCTCGCCACCGCCTTCGGCGTTTCCCCGCGGATGCGCCTGGATTTGCTGGTCAATGATTTTACCTACCGCGCGGTGTATGACCGGTTCATCGTTTTGTTCGAGGCGCATTTCAAACGCAACTACATCCACGTGCGCGACGTGGCCAAGGCCTTCCTGCACGGTTTGAAGAATTTTGATGCAATGAAAAACGAAGCCTACAACGTGGGCTTAAGCGATGCCAATTTGAGCAAACTGGAATTGTGCCGGGAAATCCAAAAGCACGTCCCCGACTTTTATTTTGTGCAAGCCCAGATCGGCGAAGACCCGGACAAGAGGGATTACATCGTCAGCAACGAAAAGATCGAGAAGGCCGGCTTCAGACCCGATGTTTCGTTGCCCGACGGGATTAAGGAACTGATCAAGGCGTATCAGATTATTAAACGCAACCAATACGCAAACATTTAATCTTTAAATAGAAAGTGACCGTCCCATGATCATCAGCCGGACACCTTTTCGGATTTCTTTCTTCGGCGGCGGCACCGATTACCCGGCCTGGTTCAAAGACCACAAGGGGGCGGTGCTGGCCACCACCATCAATAAATACTGTTACATCAGTTGCCGCTACCTGCCGCCGTTTTTTGAGCACAAATCCCGGATCATCTATTCAAAGATGGAACACGTCCACAAGATCAGCGAGATCAACCACCCGGCGGTGCGCGAAGTATTAAGGTTCCTGAAGATCAACGAGGGTGTCGAGATCCACCACGACGGCGACCTGCCGGCGCGCACGGGGCTGGGGTCAAGCTCCGCCTTTACCGTCGGACTCCTGCATGCCCTGTACGCCCTTAAAGGCGTCATGCTCACCAAAGACCGTCTGGCCAGGGAGGCCAGTTACGTGGAGCAGGAAATGTGCCGCGAGAACGTCGGCTGCCAGGACCAGGCGCTGGCCGCTTACGGCGGGTTCAACTTTGTCGAGTTCGGCGGCAACAAACACCTGCGGGTGCGAGACGTCACGATCCCGGCAGACATCCAGGAAGGGTTGCAGGACCATCTCATGTTGTATTTTACCGGATTTTCACGTAACGCCTCCGAGATTGCCAAACACCAGATCGACAATATCCCCAGGAAACAAGCTGAATTGACCGCCATGTCTG
>JACRHQ010000143.1 GCA_016217585.1 Candidatus Omnitrophota bacterium
CGGATCCGTAAAATTGACCAGATCAAGACTCGGTTTTATATCCGGTTTATGGCGACCGACAAGCCGGGTGTTTTAGGCAAGATTACCGGAGTTTTGGGGCGTTATAAAATCGGCATTAATTCCGTCACGCAACGGGCGCATAATACCGCCTGGGCCGTGCCGGTGGTCATGCTCACCGATTATACGATGGAAAAGAACCTCCGCTTGGCCCTTGAAAAAATCCAGAAACTTTCAATTATCAAGAGCAAGCCCGTCGCCATCCGCATGGAGAAATTGTGGTGAACTGGAAAGGCGTCATCGAACAGTACCGGGACTTCCTGCCCGTTACGAAAAAAACTCCCGTCGTCACGCTTCTTGAGGGGAATACTCCGCTTGTTCCTTCCCGTGACTTATCCGATGAAACCGGCCTGGAAGTTTATCTGAAATACGAAGGACTGAATCCCACAGGTTCGTTCAAGGACCGCGGGATGACGATGGCCATTTCCAGGGCGAAGGAAAAGGGATGCCAAATCGTCATGTGCGCCTCGACGGGAAATACCTCGGCCTCGGCGGCGGCCTACGCGGCGCGCTGCGGCATGCGTTGCGCGGTCCTGATCCCCGAGGGCAATATCGCCCTGGGAAAACTGGCCCAGGCGATGATCCATCAGGCCAAGGTGGTTGCCATTAAGGGAAATTTTGACGAGGCTCTGACGCTTGTCCGGGAAATAACCGGGAAGTACCCGGTGGAACTGGTCAATTCGATCAACCCGTTCCGCATTGAAGGACAAAAGTCAGCGGCCTTCGAGATCTGCGATGTGCTTGGGGATGCGCCGGATTTTCACGCGATCCCGGTGGGTAACGCCGGCAATATTACGGCTTACTGGAAAGGGTACAGGGAATATAAAAAAGCCGGAAAATCGAAACAGTCGCCCAGGATGCTTGGGTTCCAGGCCGCGGGCGCGGCGCCGATTGTCTTGAAAAAAATCGTCGAACATCCGCAGACAATCGCGACCGCCATCAAGATCGGCAATCCGGCCAGCTGGAAAAGCGCCGAGGCCGCGCGGGACGAATCGGGAGGACTGATCGATTCTGTGACTGACGCGGAAATTCTTGAGGCGTACAAGCGTCTTGCCTCGCGCAGCGGGGTGTTTGTCGAGCCGGCCTCCGCGGCATCCGTTGCCGGCATGCTCAAATTGCATAAGGCCGGATATTTTAAGAAGCATCAAGGCGCCCGCATCGTCTGCACCCTCACGGGCCACGGGCTCAAAGATCCGGACATCGCTATCAAAAATGTTCAGCCGCCTGTTTCGCTGAAGCCGGACGTCAAGGCGATCCTCAAGGAAATCGGGTTATAAGGTCGACGTGGCGGGACATTCCCTGAAAAACAGACGTGTTCTGATCACCTGCGGGCCGACCTGGGTGCCTGTCGATGACGTACGTGTTTTGAGTAACCAATCCACCGGCGCGCTGGGTCAGCAGATTGCCCTTGATTGCGCGCTCGCCGGGGCGCGGGTTGTGCTTCTGGAAGGGCCTGTCCAGCGGCCGCTATCCTCGGCAGGGATCCGGACATTGAAGTTTTCTTTTCTGGCGGAACTGGAAGAACTGTTAAAGAAGGAATTGCGCAAAGACACGGCTGTTGTGGTCCACGCGGCGGCGGTCGCGGATTATCAGCCCAAAAGACCGGTGCGGGGGAAAATCCCCTCGGGACGAAAAACGTTGAAACTGGAATTGACGGCCACCCCGAAAATCATCCGCAGCGTCAAGCGGCTTAACCCGAAAGCATTGTTGGTAGGGTTTAAGCTTGAACCGAAAATTTCGCCGCGGTCGGCGATCCTAAAAACGCGTGACCTTTTCCGTAAGGCCGGCTGTGACCTGGTGGTCGCCAACCAGTTGACCGCGCGCGGATACCGGGGATATCTCCTGGATCGAAAAAAAAATAATCTGGCATGCGCCACCAGCCGCAGGCAAATGTCGGCGGCCCTGGTGCGTGTCCTTTGTGAGCGATTATGAAATACATCGTGATCGTCCCCGACGGGATGGCGGATTACCCCGTCAAAAAATTAGGCAATAAAACGCCTTTGGAAGTCGCCCGGCGGCCGAATATGGATTTCATGGCCCAGCACGGCATGGTGGGGCTGGTGCAAACGATCCCCGACGGCATGAACCCTGGGTCGGACATCGGCAACATGGCGATCCTGGGGTACGATCCCCAAACCTGTCATACCGGACGGGCCCCGCTGGAGGCGGCCAACCAGAATATCATTCTCAAAGACGATGAGGTGGCCTTCCGCTGCAACCTGGTCACGGTCGGCGGCGGAAAGATGGTTGATTACAGCGCAGGGCATATCCCCACGAAAGAAGCGGGTATTTTGATTGACGCTTTGAACAAGGAGATCGTCCAGGAGGGGATCAAATTTCATGCCGGAAAAAGTTATCGTCACTTGCTGGTGATGAAAACGAATAAAATTCAGGATTATCTGGCGCTCAAGACTTACCCGCCGCATGATATTTTGAACAAGGAGGTCCAGCAGCATTTGCCCAAAGGCCGCGGGGCCGAGATGTTGTTGATGCTGATGGAAAAATCCCGGAAAATTTTTGAGAGCCATCCCGTCAACCAGGTGCGCGGTGATCTCAAGGAAAACCAGGCGAACATGATCTGGCTGTGGGGCCAGGGCGTGCGGCCTGATTTGCCTTCTTTTGAGCGGAAGTTCGGGGTGAGCGGTGCCATCATCTCCGCCGTCGACCTGGTCAACGGGATCGGGCGTCTCGCCGGGCTGGAAATTATTGACGTCCCCGGCATAACCGGGTATTATGATACGAATTATTCGGGCAAGGCCGAATACGCCCTGGCCGCCTTAAAAAGGCATGATCTGGTCTACATCCATATCGAGGCGACCGATGAGGCCGGCCACAACGGCGACGCGCAGGCCAAGGTCGATTGCATCGAGAAGATCGACCAGCATGTCGTGGGGACGATCTTAAACTATTTCGACAAGCATGACGACGTACGGGTTTTGCTCCTGCCGGACCATCCCACACCGGTGGAGTTGCGCACGCACTCTTCGGACCCGGTTTGTTTTGTGATGTACGGCAAAAGCGTTATCCCCGATGGTACCGGGCAGTTTACAGAGACCGCCGCCCGGGAAAAGGGACTTAAGTTCGCCAGCGGGGAAGCCCTGATGATGAAATTCCTGGGTAAACGTAATTTTTAAAAAGACGGCAATGAAAAAATATATCCTGGTCCAAAAATACGGCGGGTCATCGGTGGCCAACATCGAACGGATCAAGGCGGTCGCGCGCAGGATTGTAGCGACGAAAAACAACTATAACCATGTCGTTGTCGTTGTTTCGGCCCTGGGGGATACGACTGATGAGCTGGAGTCGATGGCGTACCAACTTTCCAAATCTCCCTCGGAACGGGAGATGGACATGCTCATGTCCACGGGCGAACAGATTTCCTGCGCGCTTTTGGCCATGGCGGTCAAGGCGTGCGGGCATGAGGCCATTTCGTTTACGGGGCCGCAGGTCGGGATCAAGACCGACAAGCGGCATACCAGGGCGCGCATTGAGACGATCAGCGGCCGCCGGATCCGCAAGGCCATCGCCGATAACAAGATCGTCATCGTGGCCGGCTATCAGGGCGTTACCTCTGAAAACGAGATCACGACGTTGGGCCGCGGGGGGTCTGATCTGACCGCCGTCGCGCTGGCCCAGGCGCTGAAGGCCAGGGTTTGCGAAATTTACACGGACGTCAAGGGCATCTACACGACGGACCCGCGCATCGTGCCGCAGGCGAGGAAAATTAAAGCGATTACTTTTGAGGAGATGCTGGAGATGGCCGCGCTGGGGGCCCAGGTCATGCAGGCGCGCTCGATTGAAGTGGCCAAAAAATATAATATTCCCATACACGTGCGTTCAAGCTTTGCGAAGGAGGAAGGCACCATGATTGTCAAAAAAGACGATAAAATGGAGGAAGTGTCCGTCCGCGGCATCACCTGCAACAAGTCGGAGGCGAAGATCACCATCCGTTCGGTCCCTGACCGCACGGGCATCGCGGCCACGATCTTCACGGAAATATCCAGGATGGACGTCAGCGTCGATATGATTGTCCAGAATGTAAGCCATACCAAGCATACTGATATTTCTTTTACTGTATCGAAGGCGGATTTGTCCAGGGCGTTGCGCGCGGCCAAGGCGGTAGCGCAGAAAATCAATGCCGGGGAAGTCCTCTTTGACAAGAAAATCGCCCGTATCTCAATCGTCGGCTCCGGCATGCGTTCACATCACGGGATCGCGGCCAGGATGTTCCAGACGCTCGCGGAAAACAAGATCAATATCGACATGATCTCCACGTCGGAAATCAGCATCTCCTGTATTATCAACCAGCGGTACGCAGAGAAGGCCGTGCGGTGTCTGCACCAGAAATTTGCCCTGGCCGCCTAAAGGTTTTATGACACGGATCATCATTTACGATACGACGTTACGGGACGGTTCCCAGACCGAGGGGGTTTCTTTTACCGTCAACGATAAAATCAAGATCACCGAAAAGCTCGACGACCTGGGCGTCCATTATGTCGAAGGCGGCTGGCCGGGGTCCAACCCCAAAGACCAGGAGTATTTCCAGAGCGTTCAAAAACGCAAATGGAAACACGCCGCGATCGCCGCGTTCGGCTCGACCCGCCGGCCGAAAATAAAACCTTCCGACGACCAGAACCTGCGCGCGCTTGTTGGTTCCGGGACGCCCACCGTTACGATCTTCGGCAAGAGCTGGGATTTGCACGTTACGGATGTCTTGCGTACGACGCTGGAAGAAAATTTGCAGATGATCGCCGGCTCGGTGGAGTATCTCAAGAAACACAGCAAGGAAGTCATCTACGATGCCGAACATTTTTTTGATGGATACAAGCGTAACCCGGACTATGCCCTCAAGGCCATACGGGCGGCCAGGGACGCGGGGGCGGATTGTATCGTGCTGTGCGATACCAACGGCGGCACGCTTCCCGCGGAAGTCAAGGACATAGTCACGAAGATAAAAAGAGAGATCAAATCTCCTTTGGGGATCCATGCCCATAATGACCTGGGGATGGGGGTGGCCAACAGCATTGCGGCGGTGGAGGCGGGCTGCGTGCATGTGCAGGGGACGTTTAATGGCCTTGGCGAACGCTGTGGCAACGCCGATCTATGCGCGGTCATTGGAATTTTATCCACGAAGCTTAATAAGCCTTCGATCCCGGAGAAAAACGTGGTGAAGCTGACGGAGGCCTCTTATTATATCAGCGAAGTCAGCAATTTCAAGCTGGCGGATAACGCGGCGTTCGTCGGGCACTCGGCCTTCGCCCATAAAGGCGGCGTCCATATCGACGCGATGCTCAAGAACCCGTTGGCCTATGAGCATATCGACCCGGCCAAAGTCGGCAACCACCGGCGGTTTATCACTTCTGAACTGGCCGGCAAGATGCCGATTGTCTTGAAAGCCGAGCAGATGGATGTCCATCTGGATAAAAAGTCTCCGGAGACCCAGGAACTCTTGAAGGCCCTTCAGGATAAAGAACACGGCGGTTACCAGTTTGAGGCGGCTGACGCTTCCTTCGAATTGTTCCTCAAGCGGTCGCTCAAAAAATACAAGCCGTTTTTCAAGCTGGAGGGGTTCCGTACCGTCTCCGAGAAGCGTTTTGACGGCCAGGTCTTTGCCGAGGCCTCTGTACGCGTTAATGTCGACGGCGAGAGCCGGTATAATGCCGCCGAGGGAGACGGCCCGGTGGAGGCGCTGGATAAAGCCCTGCGGCAGGCGTTGACGAAGTTTTATCCGCGTCTTGCGCAAATGCGCCTGACCGATTACAAGGTGCGCGTCCTGGACACCAAAGAAGGCACCGCCGCCAAGGTGCGCGTTTTGATCGAATCCCAGGACGACACCGATTCCTGGACGACGGTCGGCGTCCATGAGAACATTATCGAAGCCAGCTGGGAAGCGCTGACGGACAGCATCGAGTATAAATTATTAAAAGATCAGAAGAAGCATTAAAATCCCTCCTTTATGATCGAATTATCCCCGCGATTTGATTTTAATGAGGTCGATGAAAAGTGGAGTAAATTCTGGGTCGACAATAACCTTTTCCACGCCCGGGTCAATCCCGATAAAAATTCCTACACGGTTCTTATCCCGCCGCCGAACGTCACGGGCATCCTGCACATGGGGCACGCCCTCAATAATACCCTTCAGGATATTATGATCCGGTATAAGCGGATGCGCGGTTTTGAGACCCTCTGGATGCCGGGCACGGACCACGCCGGGATCGCCACCCAGAACGTCGTCGAGCGCCAGCTCGCCAAGGAAGGTAAAACCCGCCATGATTTCAGCCGCGAAGAATTCCTGGAACGGCTCTGGGCCTGGAAGCGTGAATACGGCGATACGATTATCCACCAGTTAAAGAAGCTCGGGGCTTCCTGTGACTGGGAGCGCACGCGTTTTACGATGGACGACGGATACAGCCTGGCCGTGCGCAGCGTCTTTGTCCGGTTGTATGAGAAAGGACTCATCTACCAGGGGGAATATATCATCAACTGGTGCCCGCGCTGCCAGACAGCCCTCTCCGATGAAGAGGCCGAGCACCGGGATTTGCAGGGGAACCTTTATTACCTGCGTTATCCGGTAAAAAATGAGGAGAACGCTTTTATTACCGTCGCCACCACCCGCCCGGAGACCATGCTGGGAGATACGGCGGTCGCGGTCAACCCCAAAGATAAACGGTACAAGGCTTATATCGGCAAGACCGTTGTCCTGCCGCTGGTCAACCGCGAGATCAGGGTCGTTGCCGATGAATTTGTCGACGCGAAGTTCGGCACCGGGGCGGTCAAGGTGACGCCCGCGCACGATCCCAATGATTTTGCCATGGGCAGACGGCACGGCCTTGACTTTGTCAACATCATGCGCCCCGACGGTGTCCTGAATGAACAGGCCGGTGATTTCGAAGGGATGGACCGTTTCGAAGCGCGTGAGGCGGTCATCGAGGAATTAAGCGAGCTTAAGCTGCTCGAAAAGATCGAACCGCATACGCATGCCGTCGGACATTGCTACCGGTGTCATACGGTCGTTGAGCCGTATTTATCCAGACAGTGGTTCGTCCGGATGGGGCCGTTGGCCAAACCCGCCTTGGAAGCGGTGCGTAAGGGCAAGATTAAATTTTACCCGTCCCGCTGGACCAAGGTCTACCTTAACTGGATGGAGAACATCCGCGACTGGTGTATTTCCCGCCAGATCTGGTGGGGGCACCGGGTCCCGGTCTGGTATTGCGCGGGAGATGGCCAATGCAAATTGGCATGCAAAGAACCGATTGTTTCCCCGACGGTTCCGGAGAAATGCCCGCATTGCGGGTCAACAAACCTGAAACAGGACGAGGATGTCCTGGACACGTGGTTCTCTTCGTGGCTCTGGCCGTTTGCCACCTTCGGCTGGCCGTTGGAAGACAAGGGAAGCAAAGAGCTGGCGTACTTTTATCCGACGTCGTCTTTGTTTACGGCGCCGGAAATCATCTTTTTCTGGGTGGCGCGCATGATCATGGCCGGATTCGAGTTTATGGGGGATGTGCCGTTTTCGGATGTTTATATCCACGGCACCGTGCGTGACGCCAAGGGGCGCAAGATGTCCAAATCGCTGGGCAACGCCATTGACCCGCTGGAAATTATCCGGGAGTACGGGGCGGACGCGCTTCGCTTCAGCCTCATCATCAACTCCGGCCAGGACCTTTTCATCTCGAAAGAAAAGTTTGAGATCGGCCGTAATTTCGCCAATAAGATATGGAACGCCTCGCGCCTGATTTTGATGCGCGTGTCCAGCGCCGGGGCGGGTTTCGACCTGGAGAAGATCAACACGAAGGCGCTGGACCTTCCGTCGCGCTGGATTATTTCGCGTTTTTACGCGACGCTGGAAAAAGTCACCGGCGCCGTTGAACGCTACCGTTTCTCGGAGGCCGAGTCGCTTATTTACGAATTCTTCTGGAACAATTTCTGTGACTGGTATCTTGAGGTTGTCAAGGACCGCTGGACGGATGAAAACGTCCAGAGGGTGGCTTTGGGTGTCCTGGAAAAATCATTGAAAATGATGCATCCGTTTATGCCTTTTGTGACCGAAGAACTTTGGAATAGAACCCAGGAGGGGAAGGGGTCTTTGTGCATCCAGGGCTGGCCGGCATTTTCCAGGAAACTGGTGGACAAAGAGGCAGAGAGGAATATGGACGTGCTCCTGGGGCTTGTTTCGGCGGTCCGTACCGTGCGCACGCAGTGGAACATCAACCCCGGCCAGACGGTCCCGTGTCAATTGATCGTACGGACAAAAAAAGCCGCGGCGTTTCTTGACGAGAATCTTGCCATGATTAAAAACGCGGCGCGTCTTGAAACCGTCACCATCACGGAAAAAGCAGCTGTTAAAGCCAGGGACGCGGCCACGGTTCTGGTGGGAGAAATCAAATGCGTGATCCCGCTGAGCGGGATTATTGACGTTGATAAGGAAAAGAAAAAGATCCTGGCCCAGGCCCTGGAACAGGAGCGGGCGCTGGAGGGGTTGCAGAAGCGTCTGCAGAACAAGGAATTCGTCACGAAAGCGCCGGCGGAAGTCGTCGCCAAAGAAAAAGAACGTTCGGTTGCCTTGCAGGCGAAAGTCAGGGAATTAAAGCAAGTCATCGCGAGTCTGGAATAGGTGCCTATGCGGCCTGAAAGATTTGATCACATCATCCGTGAGGCCTTGCGGGAAGACAGGGCCGGGAGGGATATCACCACGCGGCTTTTGGTGGACCCGTCCGTAACGGCCCGGGCGAGGATTATCATCAAAGAAAAAGCGGTTGTCTGCGGGCTGGAGATTGCCTGCAGGGTTTTTCAGATGATCGACAAGACCGTCCGGTGCAGCTTCCTTTGCGCCGACGGCAAGGAAGTTCCCGCGGGGGCGAAAGTTTTATTTTTAAGAGGGAGGGCGCGCTCACTTCTTTCCGGCGAAAGGACAGCGCTTAATTTTTTGGGTTATCTGTCCGGTGTCGCCACCAACGCGCGGAATTATGTCCGGGCGGTCCGTCCTTGCAAGGCCAGGATCCTGGATACGCGTAAAACGACCCCCGGCCTGCGGGGGCTGGAAAAATACGCGGTCCGCTGCGGCGGGGCCTTCAATCATCGGCGGGGTTTAAGTGACATGGTTTTGGTCAAGGATAACCACCGCTGGATTTGCCGTAATCGGATGGCCGTCGGGGCGATGGTCCGGCATCTTCGCCGGTCGACCCGCCAAACGATCGAGTTTGAGGTGGACGATCTTCAGGAGTTCAAAGAGGCGCTTGCGGCCGGCCCGGATATTATCTTGCTGGATAACATGAACGGCCGGCAGTTGCGCCAGGCGGTTAGTTTAAGAAATAAAAGAAAATCTGGCAAACGTCCGTTGTTGGAAGCCTCCGGCGGAATTACCTTAAGGAATGTCCGGCGCATCGCGCAAACCGGGGTGGATCGTATCTCGGTCGGGGCCCTGACGCATTCTCGCCGGTCCATCGATGTGTCGATGGAATTTGTGGATTAATAACGCCTATGAAACGCATGGGATTGTTGGTTTTCATGATTCTTTCGTTCCTTGCTTCGGCCCTGGTCCCTGGCGTTTATGCCCAGGGTGCCCTTGGGCACCCCGGGCAGGAAGATATTTCCGGCCAGGCCATTTTTGATGACCGGCAGCTTCTGGACGGATACGCGCAGAAATACGCGGACCTTCCCAAAGACGTTGTGGTGGAAATGCTTAAGGACGACACGTTGAATTCTTATAAAACCGCCGCCGCCATTCATGTTTATAAAGAAAAATACAGCAATGAAGCCGTCGCCCGCGAAAAAAATCAGATGGAGAGGATATTAATCCGCCGTCTAAAGTTGACTGATTCGCCGTTTGTGGA
>JACRHQ010000146.1 GCA_016217585.1 Candidatus Omnitrophota bacterium
GAATTTCAAGGACGTCACATCCCCGGCGATGGGCTGTTCTTTGGCGGCCTCTTCGCCGGTGTAGACCTGGCTGTAATCCTGCTGGCTGCGCGTTAATTTATGAGAACCGGGATCATACACGTATCTTACCCGGCCGGGCGTCGTGCCGGCGCCCAGGGGGGTGTGGACGAGCGTGGCAAATTCAAGCATCTCGTCGGTGCCCAGAAAACTGACCCCCGTAAACCGGACGGCGTTGTGAACGTCATAGGCGAATTTGTTGAAAAAGACATCCAGGTCCTCATACGGGATTGGCCGGGTGATCCTCTGCCATACCTTGATGCCGCTATTCAGCGACGAATAGATCGCCAGGGAAATCACCGACAATATGGCTGTTGTAACCAAAAGTTCGATTAAGGTGAGACCGGATTCATTCCTGGGCATAGTACACCGCGTAAGCACTGCGCTGCAATTTGCTGTTGCGTGGCCCTTCCTTCCAGGAGAGCTCCAGGTCGATCTTGTACAAATCATTTTCTCCCACCGGTGTGTAAGAAAGGAACCACGCGACATTTTTCTTCTCTTGCGTAAACTCCCCGGATGAGCCCATCACCGCCGAAGGGCCGAACCGCCGCAAGTTATCCTGCGATTCCCACATCTTCTCGTTGGCCCACGCCACAACCCCCAGATACCGCGCGCAATAATTATAGGAATTAAGTACGATAAAGAATGACTGGGATATCCACACCGTGCCCAGGGCAAGGATCACGGTAGCCACCATCACCTCGACGAGGGTGAACCCGCGCCTATTCCCAGTTACGGACATCGTCATCATTCTCGACACCGTCCTTGCCCAGCGAATACAAGTCATAGTCGGCGGGACGGTGTTCACCGGGAGATTTGTAGTTATATTCCCGGCCCCAGGGGTCAAGCGGTTTTCGTTCCAGGTAGGGACCGTTCCAGCCGGCGGCCGACGCCGGTTTGCTCAAGAGGGCGTTGAGGCCTTCTTCCGTCGACGGAAAGCTCCCGTTATCCAGTTCATACAGCTTAAGCGCGGTGGCGATATTGGTCTGGATGTCCGCCTTGGCGGCGGCGACCCTGGCCTGTTCGCCGCGGCCGGCAAGCCGCGGCATCACCATCGCCACCAGGGCGCCTATGATGATAACGACCAGCATCAGTTCGATCAACGTGAAGCCGCGGATATTACTTTTTTTCAACCCGGCCTGTTCTCTCATTTTTCCCCAACCTCCTCGCCTATGAATACGATTTTATTATAGTTTGTCCAGATATTCTTTCCACCGTTCTTCAAAATCTTTAATACCGGTAATGTTGGGATACGCCGCCCGGATAGCGTCCTGGAAATCCTTGCCGTCGCGCAGATCCCGGCAGAAAACCGTGAACGTCTCCCCGCCGTACCTCTCGATCATGAAGCCGATCATGGAAACGGCCTCGAGGTAATATGTCTTAATCAAATTTTCCCCGCTTAAAAGCACCACCCCCGGCCCCCCGTCCCTGGAAAGGGCGGAACGGATATAAACGTTCTCCGTGCTCGGCAAATACCGGATATCCAGCTGCATTATGTCCTTGATAGTCAGGAAGCCGCTTTCTTCATAAGCCTTTTTGGCCATGGCCTTCATCTGCGGCCGGCGGGCCTCCTCTTCCCACTGGGCGATGCCTTCATCCAGCCACAGCGGGATCTCGCCGGGAAACCCAATGAAGTCCCGGAAGATCAAATGGGTCATCTCATGCGGCAGGAGCGACTCGAAGAACCCTTCTTTCCAGGCGTAACTATAAATGCTCCGGCTCTTGTACTCGGCCATACCTTCCGCCCACCCCGGCTGGTTGAGGGAAGCTTTCGAGAAAGACTCATGGTCCGGGTAAATATAAATTTTACACCGGTTGTCCCACGTCCAGAACCACTGGTAGCGGGCGTAGCCGAGCTCATCGGCGATCCGGCTGTAATACCCTTCGGCCTTGTTCAGGACATCCCTGGCGAAACGCTCTTCCCCGACGTAATAAATCAGAAAATGCGTCCCTTTCACCTCCTGCCACCGGATATCGTCCGCGGCATGACCGGCCGCGGGAGAAAATACCAAAGCCAAAGAAAGATATAAAATTTGACGGGATATCCTGATTGACTTAAACATATGGATGTAGCCCTTTCCTCAATGCATCGCCGTGTTGATATCAAAAATCGGCAGGAGCATGGCGATGACCATAAAGCCGACGATCAAACCCATAAAGAGGATCATCAAAGGCTCCAGCAGGTTGCTCATCATCCGGACAGCCTCTTCGGTATCGCGTTCGTAACTGCTGGCCACCTCTTCCAGGGCGTCCTGAAGCCGGCCCGACTCCTCACCGACGCTGACCAGGTTGCTCATAAACAGAGGGATCGCTTTGGAATTCTTGAGGCTCTTGCCGAAGGTGCCTCCGTGCTCGAGCTCCTTATAACTCTGGCTGATCTGATTTTTAACGACATCGTTTTCCAGGACAGGGATGGCGATATTGATGGCGCTTAAGATGGGCACGCCGCTTTTCATCAAAAGCCCGAACGTGCGGCAGAAACGGACCAGCTCCGCCTTGACGACGAATTTCCCCCACACGGGCAGCTTCAGGACAAACCGGCTCCAGGCCTCTTTCCCTTTCTCTGTCCTTGTTTGCCGGCGGAAAATAAGGATCCCGGCGGCCAGGGCCAAGACGAGGACCGGCCAGCCTTTGGCGAAAAAATCGCTTACGGCGAGCAAGATCCGCGTCGGCAACGGGAGTATCTGCCCCATGGTCACGTATATTTTCGTCAGACGGGGGATGACGAAGGCGAACATAAAAACGATCGTCCCCGCCCCGACCACCGCCATAAGGAGCGGATACGCCATCGCCATCCGCAAATGCGAGATCATCGTCTCTTCTTTAATGCGGTGATCGGCGATGCTGAACAGCACTGCGGGAAGGGCCCCGCTGTTTTCCCCGGTCCTCACCATCGCGATATAAAGAGGGGGGAAGGCCTGCGGATATTTTTCCAGGGCGGCGGACAAGGTGGAACCTTCTTTGACCTCGTCGTGGATGTCCAGCAGCATGGCTTTAAGAGAAGCGTTTTCCGACTGCTCGATGATGATGTTCAGGGCCGTCAGGATCGGCACGCCCGATTTGAACAAGCTCGCCAGTTGCCGGGTAAAAATCGTAATGTCACGGGACCTGGCCTTCCCGCGGGTTGCCCCGCCGCGCGGGACGCGCGCCGGCTGGACAGAAGCGGCCTGCGCCCGCTCGTCTTGCGCGATTTCCTCGACCTTCAGGGGGAGCAGTCCCATCCGGCTTAACTTTTCAACCACGTCTTTTTCCGACCCGGCCTCGATATTTTGCTCGGATACCTCCTCGGTCCCCTTCTTTACGCGGCATTTATAGATCGGCATGGCTGTCCGTCAACCCCTTTCGCTCTCGACATATTTGTTCAGTTTGGTCCGCTGGGCGCCGGAGATGTCCAGGAAGTTGACCGTGACATCATAGGTCTTCTCCTCTTCCACTTCCTCAACCCTCAGGACTTTGGCCAGACATTCGACCGGCTCCTCGCTGTTGGGCAGTTCGATCTTCAGTTCCAGGATCGAACCCGCCGCCACGGGCTCGCGCGCAATGAATATCATCCCGGCGGCGGAGATGTTCGTGGTCACGCTCAGATGCTCTACTTCCGGCGGAGGTGTCCCGCCACGCTTCAAGGCCTCGTCTTTCGACCTGAAAACTTTAAACCGGATATTGACTTTACGGTCCCGGCGCGGGTAGGTGCGGCGCTCCGCCCCCGATAACGCCTGAGCCTCCGGCGCCCCGCCGGAAGGGATAAACATTTTCCTGGCGGCCGGGGGTTCCTCTTTCTCCGCGCTCGTCGTGCGCACGACTTCTTCAGGGGTTGTGGCCCCGGCGATCACCTTCTGCCAGCCGTCCTGGCGCAGGGTCCGCATGCCTTTCTCCAGGGCGACCCTCTTGATCTGGTTGGAGGGGACTTTCCGGACAATCAGGTCCTCGATTTCATCATCGACCTCCAGCATCTCATAGATACCGCCTCTGCCGAAGAACCCGGTCTGGTTGCAGTTGGGGCATCCCTTGCCGCGATAAATTCTGACCTCCTCGACGGTCTTGAGCCGCAGGTCGCGGGCGATCTGGGTCTTCAGCTCCTGCGGGGCGGACCTGTCCTCGTATTTGCATTGCGGACAAATCATGCGGATGAGCCTCTGGGCGATAAATTCCTCAACGCTGGAGGCCAAGAGATACGGCTCGACGCCGATATCGATCAACCGGCTGATGCCGCTGGCCGCGTCGTTGGTATGGAGCGTTGAGAACACCAGGTGTCCGGTCAGGGCGACACGGATGGCGATCTCGGCGGTCTCCAGGTCCCGCACCTCGCCGACCATGATGACGTCCGGGTCGTGACGCAGCACGCTGCGCAACCCCCGGGCGAAATCGAATTCGATCTCCGGCATCACCTGGATCTGCGTGATCCCTTCCAGCTCGTATTCGATCGGGTCTTCCAGGGTGATGATCTTGCGTTCCCGGGTGTTGATCCGGCTGAGGCAGGCGTAGAGGGTGGTCGTTTTCCCGCTTCCCGTCGGGCCCGTGACAAAAATGATCCCGTGCGGCTTCTGGATCAGGACCTCCAGCGTCTGCATTTCGTTTTTCGATAACCCGAGCTTCTCCAGGCTGAAGAGCATCTGCGCCGGCAAAAGACGTATGACGACGCTTTCCCCGAACGGCGTGGGGATCGTCGAAATGCGCAGGTCCAGCGCCTGGTCCTGCACGCGGACGACCGCCCTGCCGTCCTGCGGCAGACGGCGCTCGACGATGTTGAGGTTCGACATGATCTTGATCCGCGAGATGATGGCGCTTAAAAAATTCTGGATATCCGGCGGCATCGGCGCGTCGTAAAGCAGCCCGTCGATGCGGTAACGCAGTTTGACCCCGTTTCGCTGCGGTTCAATATGGATGTCCGTGGCGCGTTTCTGCCAGCCCTCCAGCAAGATCTGGTTGACCAGCTGGATGACCGAGGCGTCCCCGGCCATCTTCTGGATGTCTTCGACCACCGCCTGCCTGGTCGCCGACGCGAGGGGGGCGGCCTGCTTCTCGGCGGCGGAGACAATCTTGCCGATCGTGTCCGCCCCCAGGCCGTAACATTTTTTCATGGCCGCGGTCAACTCCGCCTGGGTGGCCAGGGACATTTCAATGCCGTAACCCAGCTGGGTCCTGATTTCATCCTGGATCTTGATTTCCAGGGGGACAGAGACGGCCACCGTCATGTTCCTTCCCTTGATCGCGAGCGGGACAAAACCGTAATAGGACGCGACCTTGACCGGCACTTTATCCAGGACCGTTTTCTCAACCTCGACGGTACGCAGGTCGACGTACGGGATCTTCAACTTCTCTCCCAGGGCGACCAGGATGTCGCGTTCGGGCAGGGCCCGGCGTTTGAGGAGTATTTGCTGCAGGCTTTCCGTCGAGCGGTCAGCCTCCTGGAGCAAGGCGTCCAGGTCGATTCGCGTCATCAGCCCTTTGTCCGCCAGAGCTTCGGCTAATACGATATCGCTCTTTTTAGGCATATCAGTCGAAAAGGTTGCTTAAATCCTTTTGCACGTAATCCCGGTAACGCTCGATCGCCTCCAGCATGTCCGCTTCCGGGGTTAAAACAAACTCAAGTTTAAAACCCGCGGCCTCCTCCTCGGCCTTACGCTGAATCCAACTGTCCATCGGGTTAGTGATGGCCATCGTAATCGAGCGTCCATCTTTTTTTAACGGAACGCAACGGTGGTCCAGGATTAAGGAAGGGCTAAAATCCTTGGCTATTTTCCAGTCGATATATTGCCCATTCAAGGACACACAAGGCATGTTGAATTGTTCCGAAAGCGTGGCTAACAAATCTTTTTCATTGATCCATTTATGCTTTAATAAAATTTTGCCGAGGAATTCCTTGGTGGTGGCCTGCTCGGCAAGGGCCTGTTTCAATTGGTCCGGCGTGATTAATTTCTTGGCGATAAAAATTTCGCCTAAAAGTTTCTTTTTATTAAACATGTGCGGGCCTCCTTTGATTATGGCCTTTGTTATCAACCATATATTCTAGGGCAACGCGCCGATCAGATAAAATTCTTCCTCCGGCCTGTGGTCAACCTTCCCGGCGAGTATCCGCTCGCAGCCGTCCAGGGTTTGGGCCAATGTCACGTATTCCCCTTTTTTGCCCGTATAGGGCTCGGCGACAAAAAACGGCTGCGTCAAAAAATTTTGCAATTTCCTGGTCCGGCCGTAAAGGGTGCGGTCCGCGGCCGATAACTCATCGATGCCGATCACCAAGACGATGCGCCGCAGTTCTTCATACCTCTGGAAAACCCGGATGATGTCCTGCGCGATATCAAAATGGCGCTTGCCGATGATATCGATATCCAGGTTCGCGCACGAGGAAAGCAGCGGGTCGACCGCCGGATAAAGCCCCAGCTGGATCCTCTCGCGGGAGAGGACGAGGATCGAATCCAGGAAACTGAAGATCGCCACGACCGCCGGGTCGGTCAGGTCGTCGGCGGGGACGTACACGGCCTCGAAAGAGGTGATCGAGCCGCCCCCCTCCTGGGTCGAACGGATCCGTTCATGGAATTCGCTCGCCTCGGAGATCAAAGTCGGCTGATATCCGGTTTCCGACGGGACACGGCCGAGCAGGGTGGAGATCTCGGCGCCGGCCTGCACGAAACGGAAGATGTTGTCCAC
>JACRHQ010000147.1 GCA_016217585.1 Candidatus Omnitrophota bacterium
TACTTCCTTTTCGGAACGATCCTGCGGTTTTGTCTTCTTGGCAAGAATCGCCTCGAGCCGATCCCGATCCACCGTAATGCCCTCGATGCGGTTTGAGGACTCAACACTTTGAACCACGGCAATGCGCTTCAAAGTTTCCAGAAGCTGCGGGGACTGTTCCTGATATAAACTTTGACGTCCGCGGTGTTCCCCTAACACACGAACGGTCATAAGCATGTCTTGTGATATAGGCTGCTCTAGAAAATAACCGTATTCAAATGATCTCATTTAGCTACTCCGTTCAAAACGGCTATTCTAAATGTATAAGACATATCGCCTTTGGGCCAGTCACCGAAGATTTCAACAGTATAAACATCAGCGGGAATATCAACGGTAAACGGCGCTTCGGCGACCGCAGCCAATTTAAACACCGTGTAAGTTGGCTTATCCGAAGTAACCCCGCCGTCGATTGGAGTGCCGCTTTCTGGAGATAGATTGACGGTAAGTCGAGAAGGCGCCTCCCGCGCTTCAACTTTCACTATTAACGTATCACCTTTTGCGACAGAAATAGTCTCGGAGGGCTCCACGTTCATATCAACACATTTGGCTGCAACCCCGCCATCAAATTCATTCGGCCAACAATAGCTGCCTTGCATCCCCTCGTAAGCTTTATCATTGTAAACAAGCCGTATGACTGGCAACGGAGGCAATTCCGACGATGAACCCGTGTTGGCAGAAATAGTCAACGAAATGCCCAAGAGGATCATAATCAAAAATATGGGAAAAATATTCCCTTTAGAACTACAATAAATTCTTTTTAACATAGCTCACTCCATTCTCGAAAATTTTCGCGCCGTGCCCGTATTTGCCGTCAGGGCTCAACCTGGTCCAGAACGGGTGCTGGGTGAAAAGGAAATGCCGTTCCGGATGGGGCATCAGGCCCAGGACGCGGCCGGTTGTGTCGGTGATCCCGGCGATGTCGTCCACGGAACCGTTGGGGTTCTCCGGATAAGCGGGCTTGCCGCCTTGCGGATTACAATAGCGAAACGCGACCTGGCCGTTCTTTTTCAACAGATCGAGGACCGTGTCGTCCCGGGGGACAAACTTCCCTTCGGCGTGGGCGACCGGGAGATAGACGATCTCCTGGAGCCCTTCAGTCCAGACGCTCTTGCCGACGGGCCTTAAGTGGCACCAGCGGTCTTCAAATTTTCCGGAATCATTATTGATCAACGTCGCCCGTTGTCCCGCGGCGTCGCGTTTCTCTTGCGCCTCATCCAGCGGCCCGGGCAGAATGCCCGCCTTGACCATGACCTGGAACCCGTTGCAGATGCCGATCATCAGTTTGCCGTCGGCAATAAACTGACGCAAGTCATCCCGCAGGCGCAGCCGCAGCTCGTTGGCCAGGATCCGGCCGGACTCGATGTCGTCGCCGTAGGTAAACCCGCCGGGGATAACCAGGATATGAAAATCACGCAGTTGTATTTCTTTCTTAAACAGCTGGTTAATGTGGACCAGCCGCGGCCGGGCGCCGCAGCTCTCGAAGGCGAAGGCCGCCTCGCGGTCGCAGTTGGTGCCGGCCGTGCGCAAGACAATGACGTTGACGTTCCCCTGGTTCATCGTTGGCTAGGATTTACGCCGGTTGTCCTTGTAGAAGTCCCGGATGCTCTTGACTACATCCTCGGGGGTATCGACGATCTTGAAAATATCCAGGTCTTCGGGGTCGATGTTGTCGGCCTTTAAAACCGAATGGCGCAGCCAGCTGACCAGTCCGTGCCAGTATTCGCTGTCGAACAGAACGACCGGGAAGCGTTCCATCCGCCGGGTCTGGATGAGCGTGATGCTCTCGAAGAATTCGTCGAGCGTGCCGAACCCGCCCGGAAAAATGACAAAGGCCTTGGCGTACTTGACGAACATGACCTTGCGCGAGAAGAAATAATGGAAGTTGATCAGATGCGTAATGTAGCGGTTGGGCTTCTGCTCGAAAGGGAGGTCGATGTTCAGCCCGATCGACTTGCCCTTCGCCTTGCTCGCCCCCTTGTTGCCCGCCTCCATGATCCCCGGGCCGCCGCCGGTGATGATCGCGTAGCCTTCCTTGACCAGGAGTTCGGCGGTACGCTCGGCGAGCTTGTGCCACTGCTGGGTGCGCCGGGTGCGCGAGGACCCGAAGATGCTCACCGCCGGCCCGATCTCGGCGAGCTCGTGGAACCCGTCGACAAACTCCGACATGATCCGGAAGACCCGCCACGGGTCTTCGAGCTTGAAATCTTCCGCCACTTCCTGTTTCTTCTTTTTCATAAAATACCTTTACCTTTCGATTACCACTGCAACGGCCGGCGCCAGGCCTGTTTGAGGACCTCAATGTCCGTGTCGACGCACGGCCGCCCGTCCAGGCCGCGCACGACAAACGCGGCCGCGGCTTCGACCTGCCCGACGCCGGCGCAGGGGACGCCCCGGCGGCGTAAAAGCTGTTCAAATTTTTTCCGGTCCTCCGGCCTCACCTCGGCGACAAACCGCGAATTCGATTCCGAGA
>JACRHQ010000148.1 GCA_016217585.1 Candidatus Omnitrophota bacterium
AAAAAAATCGTGGAGGCGCACAAAGGAAAGATCTGGATAACCAGCGAGGTCAACCGCGGCACGACGTTCCATTTCACGCTTCCCGCCGGGCCGCCGGCGCCGCGTCCCACAGAGGGCAAATAACCTTTATGCGAAAAACAAAAATCCTCACCGTCGACGACGACCCGGACATCCTCGACGTCCTGTCCATAACACTGTCGGAAAATTACCAGGTGTTCCAGGCCCGGGACGGCAAGGCCGGGCTGGAGCTGGTCCAGCAGAAGATGCCGGACTTGATCATCTGCGACTACATGATGCCGGTGATGAACGGCCGGGAGTTCTGCAAGACCCTGAAAAAAGACATCCTGCTTCGCCACATCCCCGTCATCATGCTGACCGGCAAGGGGGAAGTGCAGGACCGCATCAGCGGCATCGAGGCCGGGGCCGACGACTACATGATCAAACCCTTCGACCCCGACGAACTCCTCGTGCGCATCAAGAGCATGCTCAAACGCACCGTCACTTCGCTCGACGCCAACCCGCTGTCCCATCTCCCCGGGAACACCTCGATCATGGAAGAGCTGCAAGCCTGCATCGATTCCCAAAAGGTATTCGCCGTCGGTTACGCCGACCTGGACAAATTCAAGGCCTACAACGACAAATACGGGTTTGAGAAAGGCGACGAGGTCATCAAGGAGCTGGCGCGGATACTGATCAAGGTAGTCCGTGAGCAAGGGGGAACCAACGCCTTCATCGGCCATATCGGGGGCGACGACATGGTCTTCATCGTCGACGATGCGGTGGCGAATAACGTCTGCGAGGAGATCATCAAGGAATTCGATACAAAAGTGTCTTCTTTTTATCCGCCGGAAGACCGCAGACAGGGCTACATCATCAGCAAAGACCGCCAGGGCCATGAGCAGAAATTCGGTCTGCTGGCGATTTCCATCGGCGTTGTCAGCAACGCCAGCCAGCCTATCACGCACGTCGCCCAGATCAGTGAGATCGGCGCGGAATTAAAGAAATACGCGAAGAGTTTCGAAAAGAGTGTTTTTGTCCGCGACAAACGGCAGAAATAAAACAGAAGGCTGATCAGCAACCCCCGCAATCCACGCAACATTTGGTGGAATCCTCGAAATTCGGGTTGCAAACGCCGTCTCCGCAAGGGTTAGGCGTGCCCATTATCCCGATGGCGGTCCTGTTGAAATACGCGTTGGCAGAAACGCGCATCCTGGGCAGAGACATTTTGAAGCTGACAAGGACAACCGCCACTATGACCCCCAGAAGCAGCATGTATTCGACGGCCGTTTGGGCCTTGCACCCCAGGGAAAATTTTCTCATCGGCGGTCTCCCAATGCTTTAAGATACTGCACCACTTCCCGCGGCCTGGACGCGCCGAAGAAATAACTCGCCGTCGCCAGGATGTTCGCGCCGGCCTTGACCGCTTCGGGGGCGGTCACCTCGTTGATGCCGCCGTCGACCTCGATGTCGCCGTCGAACTTGCCGCGCAAATTCTCGATCTTGGGGATCGCCAGCGGCATGAATTTCTGCCTCGCGAACCCCGGGTTGACCGACATAATCATGACACCGTCCAGATCGTCGAGCACGGCGTCAAGGCACAACGGTGTCCCGGGGTTGAGCACCATAAAAGCTTTTTTCCCCTTTTTCTTGATGCGCCGGATATCTTCCCGGGCCCTGGCCGCGTCGATGGAATTGACTTCTTTGGGGAACTGTTCCAGCCCGCGGCATTCGGCTTTACGCCGGCCGTAACACTCCGCCTGGATGGAAATAATATCCGCCCCGGCATCGGCGAAGGAATCGATATACATGCCCGGGTGTTCGACCATCAGATGCGCTTCGACGGGGAGCCTGGTGGCGGAGCGTACCGTCTGGACGATGATTTGGCCGACGGTGATGTTCGGGACAAAATGGCCGTCCATGACGTCCACGTGCAGCATATCAACGCCGGCGTCTTCGCAGCGCTTGATCTCATCGCCTAACTTCGTGAAATCGGCGCAAAGGATGCTGGCGTTGATCTTGATGTCTTTAGGCATTGAATTTTGGGCTTGTTCCTGTGAAATAAAATGCGCGGGAGAGGACTTCACCGCTTTCTCTGATAATTTATCATCGTAAGCGGTGTCCCGCCTGCCTCTTAAAAAGGAAAGGCGGGAGAACCTCCCTCATGTAAATATGCGCGGGGAGAGACTTGAACTCTCACGGGTTGCCCCACACGCCCCTCAAACGTGCGCGTCTACCATTCCGCCACCCGCGCGTAAAACGCTAAAAAACGCTAAACTAAATGTAAAAGTACGCTAAAATTTTCGCGAAATTTCGCGTTAATTTTCGCGTACTTTCGCGTTCTCCAAAGATGCCTTTACGAACTCCCGAAACAAGGGATGCGCCCGGTCGGGCTTGGACTTGAATTCCGGATGGAACTGGCAAGCCACAAACCAGGGATGGCCCGGCAGCTCAATGATCTCGACCAGCTCCTGGCCGGCGTTGATCCCCGAAAAAACAACGCAGTTTTTCTCAATAATTTTTTTATATTCGTTGTTAAATTCATACCGGTGACGGTGACGTTCCGAAATATTTTCTTTTTTGTACGCCTGAAAACTCCTGGAATCCTTCAGCAGTTTGCACGGATACGCGCCAAGGCGCATCGAGGCGCCCAGGTTCTTCACCTGTTTCTGTTCTTCCAGAAGCGAGATGACCGGGCTGGACGTTTCCTTGTTAAACTCGTTCGAGTTGGCGTCCTTGAGGCCGCAGATATTCCGGGCGAATTCGATGCAGGCCACCTGCATCCCTAGGCAGATGCCGAAAAACGGGATGTTCTTCTCGCGCGCGTACTGCACGGCCCGGATCTTCCCTTCGATGCCGCGGTCGCCGAACCCGCCGGGGATCAGGACCCCCTGGGCGGCCCCCAGGAGCCGGTCGACGGTATTATTCTTCACGTCCTCGGAATCAATTTTGATGATATGCACCCGCGCGTTATTGGCGATCCCCCCGTGCGCCAGCGCCTCGTAAATGGATTTGTACGCGTCCTGCAACGCCATGTATTTTCCGACGACACAGACCTGGACCTCGTGCTGGGGGTTACGCAGACGGTTGATGACAAGGTTCTCCCAGTCCTTCAAATCGCGGTCTTCACTTTTGAGGTGCAGCTTTTTCAGGATCAGGTTGTCCAGCCCTTCCTTGCGAAACGCCACGGGGACCTCGTAAATGTGTTTGACGTCCGCCG
>JACRHQ010000144.1 GCA_016217585.1 Candidatus Omnitrophota bacterium
CCCGGATATCCGGAAACTTCAATTTAAGACACTTATCTCTTCCGGCTCGCGCGCTTTCAAATCCGGCCTCGTTTCATCCTCGCCCGCCCCCGTACCGGCCAGCCCCAGCAACAGCGGCAGGTCCATCACCGGCGTGATATTGATAATGACCGGAATAAATCCCTCGATGCGCATCGTCTCGATCGGCTGCTGCGGCAGAGGCAACGGCACAAAATTCGCGTCGCGCCTGATCTGCAAATCCAGCAACGCAGGATCCAGGTTAATACCTCCAGGTTCTTCCTGACCCCCGATCTTTGCCCCATGCCCCATGTCTTTCTCTTGGGAAATAGTGATGACCCGCCCGCCCTTCATTGCTTTGTCACCCAGAAATTTCGATAAATCATTATTGGAAAATAAAACAGACCCCGTTAGACCAACGGCCTTCGCCGCATCCGCGGAGTCCTCGCCGACAAAAAGAGGTCCCCGGCGCTGCGCTTGAACCAGGGCGTCAACGATCCCCTGGGCGGTGCCGTCAACGTCCATCGGGCCGTTCCAGAAAGTCGATTTACTGCCGGAAATGATATCCGCGTATGTGCGTATCGTCTGTTCTCCGAAACCGACGACCACCTTTCCCTGCGGGACCTTTTCCCCTCTGCCGACGTGGACCACTTCTCTGACCGCCGGATTCTTGGGGTCCATGACCTCAACTTGCGACGGCAAAACAACCCTGGAGTGATTCATGTAAGAACGGGCATCGGAAAGGATACCGATACGGACATCTACCATTTTCTTTTTTCCATTGATCTCTTTCTCAATGGGTTGGGGTTCATAGTTATAGTCGGCGCGGTTGATCCAATTTCTGGCCTCCATAAGAACAAGGGCCGTAACCCCGCCAACCAGGATTTGTGAAGATTCCCCCGCTGTCAGTAATTGTCCGATCAGCCGCATGTTGCGGACAACGTCACGGTCCCTTCCCCCTACCAGCGCCACTTCAAGCCCTTCCACCGGTGAGGAGGCCCGGGGTTGAAGGCCTTGCGACGGCTGACGGAATTCTCCCAGCGGACGGCGGGCGACAAGCTGGATCCAACGCGTCTCATTGTCCAGCCTCTTGTTGAGCCCGTCGGGCTCAACTGAAAACGGACTGTTGAAATTGCCGTTGATCCCGTTTATGGCGGCTAACACAAGCTCTTTATCCAGTCCCGCCTGAACAACAATTTCCAGAAGAGATACCGGACCTCTCCCGCCTGTTTGCCAATATTTCTGCAACGCGTCCGCGACACCGACACCCGGTTTCAGAAAGTCCGTTATCTGGGCAACAGGGGCTTCCATAACGATGTCCTCAGACGAAATCATTTTATCGGACAACGCCGCGATGCCGGGCAGAACCTTTCCTTCCAAAAATTCTAATGCTGCGCCTCCCGCTGTAGAAACATAACTGTAGCCGGTCAGGCCGAACAACTTGACGGCCTTCCCCGTGTCCCCGCCGCCGACAACGCCGCGCGCGTCCGCCACAGCCTCTCCCACGCCGTTGGTCCCCTTGCGGGCGAATTGGGCCACTGACTTCACGTCAAAGGCCCCCATCGGCCCGTTCCAGAACGTCAGGCCGTCGCGGGCAATGATCTCTTTATATTTCGCAATAGTCGCCGGCCCGATATCGACGATCACCCAACCGTCGGGAACGGCTTCGCCGTTATCAAAATTTATGACCATGGACTCCGCGGGGGCATCAAAACTATCCACAGCCACAACATCAGAAGGAATAACGACCTTGGAATTATCCAGAAGCGTGCGGGCGATCTCCACATCGGCGGGCTCGGTCCCGACGACCGTCGCGCCGACAGAGAAGCCTTTAGCCACAAAGAAGGCGTTGGCCATGCCCCCGCCGACCATGATTTTACCAACGTTCCGATTGTTCAAGGACTGGCGGATAACACGAATCTTGCTCAAGACCTTGCTGCCGCCCATCACGATTGTCCTGGCGTTCTTTCTGACATCCTCGAGCGCCCGCGCTTCCCTGACGAAAGCCAGGCCGGCCACGCGGGGGACATTCTTTCCCGGTCTGCCGGTCACGGACACGTCATTACGGTGCGCCACGGAAAACCCGTCGGAAACGATAACGTCCGCGCCCTTCATCAGGTCCCCGGCGAAGTATGTGTCTTTCTTCCCCTTTTCTTCCGGGTTAAACCGTACGTTCTCCAGCAAAAATACCTCACCGGGCTTCATCTTCCCCTGGATAAACTCCGACGCGTCGCTCATCGTCCAGTTAAAACGGGCGCGAAAATGCACCTTCACATCGGGCAAAAGTTCCTGAAGCCTTTGGGCGACAGAGGATAAAGACATCTTCTTGAAAATTTCCCTCCCGGCCCTGCCCATGGCCGCCTCCCGGGACAATCCCTCCTGCTGGTATTTCGCCTCAAGCTTGCGGATTTCTCCCCCCGGATCTCCCAGGTGCGATCCGATCACAACCTTTGCGCCGCGCTCCAGCGCGTAACGGATTGTTTCCAGCGATGCCTGGATTCGGCTGTCGTCGGTAATCCGGCCTTCCTCATCCA
>JACRHQ010000145.1 GCA_016217585.1 Candidatus Omnitrophota bacterium
GAACCGGCTCAAACAGGCGTAAAAAGGAAGGACCCCTTATGGAGACGAACCGATATATTCTGGAGAGGACGACCAAAGGATTTTTCGTCCACGCGCTCCTTCTGGTTTTTTCCCTGACGTGCCTGTTCCCGCTGTTCTGGATGCTGCGTTGCGCCCTGATGACCAATGCCACCGTCTTTACGGATAAATCGTTCATCCCGGCTTCTCTTCATTTCGAAAATTTCGCCCAGGCCTGGACGGAAGGCAATTTCGCCGTGTATTTTTTTAACAGTCTTTTTTACACGACCTGCGTCGTGGCCGGCATCGTCCTGGTGGCTTCCCTGGCCGCGTACGCCTTTTCCCGCCTGGATTTCCCCGGCAAGAATTTCTTCTTCTATATGTTCGTCGCCGCGATGATGATCCCTTTGCCCGGGAGCTTTGTGCCGCTGTACCGGCTGATGACGGTCCTGGGGCTTATCAACACGCGGGTCGGATATATCCTGTGCATGATCAACGTCGGGCTGTCGATGAGCATCCTCCTGTTGAAAACATTCTTCGACAAGATGCCTCCCGACCTGGAGGACGCCGCCCGCATCGACGGTTGCGGCCGGGTGGGGATCTGGTGGCACGTGGCCTTGCCGCTGGCGCGGCCCGCGATCGCCGTCATTATTATTTTCAACTCGTTGAATGTCTGGAATGAATATATCCTGGCCACGCTTTTATTGAACGACAAATCGCTGATGCCCCTGCAAAGAGGGCTGATGGTTTTCCAGGGGACGCACAGCGTGGATTATCCGCTTTTGATGGCGGGGCTGACCATCGCCGCCATCCCCATCATCGTCATTTACCTCGCGATGCAAAAGCACATCGTGAAGGGACTCTCCTCGGGGGCGATCGTTGGATAAAGAAAATAATCACAGCATGATTAAGATTATTTTGGCCATTATTTTTTGTTGCGTAGGGGCACCCCTTGTGGGTGCCCAAGATCAAGAAGGTGTCGATTCGCGGGCGGACATAAAGCCCGCCCCTACAGCTCCTGCAGATGTTCCTTCTTCCTCCCAAAGGGAGCCTGTCGGCCAGGAACTTGTCCGCCAGGCGTGGGAGGCTTCCGGCCAGGGGAACTTCGAACGGGTCGAGGCCCTCGTCGGCCAGTGTGCCGCGTTATACGGCAAAGAGGCCAAGGAACAGCAAAAACAATTGAGCGGTCTGCCGCCCCGCGGCCAGGAGGAGAAATATCAGGCGCTCAACGATGTCGCGACGTGTCTTTTTATCCGGGCCGAGGCTTTAATGAACTCGGGCAAGACCGAGGAAGCCGTCGTGAAATTTCATGAGATCCTCGACGAATATCCGTGGGCGCAGGCGTGGGACCCGCGGGGGTGGTATTGGTCGGTGGCGGAAAAAAGCCAGGCGAGCATCGATATTTTAACCGGCAAGGCGGAAGAAGAGGAACCCCGGCCGCCGAAGACCGCGCGCACCAGACCGTCCATCTACACGCCGGGCCGCGCGAAGATTGTCGATTATCAGAAATATGGTGAGTTCCAGAATGTAGGGACGGAGAATTATGCCTACGTCATCAAGGACATGACGGGGTTGAGCCGCGCGGTGGGGGAGGGGATCTATCCCAACACCAGCGCCATCTTCCAGGACCCCCGTTACAAGGAAGTGCGTCAAGAAGGGCGCCTGAAGGGGACGCACTGGGATTTTGTCAACAGCGACGACCTGGAAGCGGCTTATTTCAAGTGGGTGACGGCGCCCGAATCCTGGGGCGTGAGGCTTTTTTACCTGGGCATCATTTTCGAAAAAGCGGGCATGTATGACGAAGCCCTCAAGGCGTATCATGCCCTGGTCGTCCATTTCCCCAAGACCGTCGCCTGGACGTATTGGCAGACGCCATGGTACCCGGGGCAGGCGGCGATCGCCAAGATACGATATATCCTGCGTATCCATCCGGATCTGAACCTGGTCGACAAATACATGAAGATTACGGTCCGTAACGGTTCCGACAACGACGCCGCCAACGACGTGATCACCGTCTATCCCGGCAAGATCGTCGAGAAAAGCCTTGTCCAGAAGGTCATGGAGCGTCTGGGGATCGAGGAGAAGGTCGTCCTGGGTTCGCCGCGCCGGGTCACGGGCGCCGGGAAAGTCCGGCTGGCGCAGTATGGCAACGGCCATTGGCAGCTTCTCGTCGGGGGGGGCCCTTATGTCATCAAAGGCGTCACGTACGCGCCGACGAAGGTCGGGCAGAGCCCCGACAAAGGGACCCTGGCCAACTGGATGGAAGAGGACACCAACGGCAACGGCCGTATCGACGGGCCTTACGACAGCTGGGTGGACAAAAACCGCAACAACGCGCAGGATCCGGACGAGCCGGTCGTCGGTGATTTTGCCTTGATGAAGGAAATGGGGGCCAACACGATCCGCCTGTACTGGCATCCGAGAAAGCCGAACAAGGACCTTTTGCGCAAGATGTTTCAAGAATACGGATTCCGCGTGATCATGGGTAATTATTTAGGCAAATACGCCATCGATTCCGGCGCCACCTGGGCGGAAGGGACCGATTATGAAAATCCGCAGCACCGGGCGAAGA
The DNA here is from genome assembly GCA_016217585.1 of Candidatus Omnitrophota bacterium. Classification (GTDB taxonomy): domain Bacteria; phylum Omnitrophota; class Gorgyraeia; order Zapsychrales; family Zapsychraceae; genus UBA10015. Next base: position 2,570 of record JACRHQ010000145.1, read on the forward strand.
TGATGGAGTCGGTCCAGAAAATGGTCATGGAATTCAAGGACGAGCCGTATATCCTTTTGTGGGTTTTAGGCAACGAGAACAACTATGGTGTGGCGTGCAACGCGGATAAAAAACCGCAGGCCTATTTTGAATTTGTCAACGAAGTGGCCAGGTGGATCAAATCCGTGGACCCTGACCACCCCGTCGCCGTCAATAACGGGGACACGTTGTTTCTGGATGTCTTCGCCCGCACCGCGCCCGACGTCGACATCTTCGCGGGCAACGTGTACCGCGGCGATTACGGCTTCGGCTCCTTCTGGGAACAGGTTTTTGACGCGAGCGGCAAACCCGCCTTCATTACGGAATACGGTTGTCCGGCCTACGCACCGCACCTGACGCTGGAAGAAGCGGAGGAGGCCCAGGCGGCGTATCATCGCGGCAACTGGATGGACATCCGGGAAAACCTGGCCGGCCACAGCCGCGGGACGGGCAACGCCCTGGGCGGCATTGTCTTCGAATGGACCGACGAATGGTGGAAGAACTATGAGCCGTACCGCCACGACCGTAAATCGGATGCCATTGGGCCGTTTCCCGGCGGGTATTATTTTGAGGAATGGTTCGGGTTGACCAGCCAGGGCAACGGACAGCACAGCCCGTTTTTGCGTCAGCTGCGCAAGAGTTATTTCGCCTACAGGGAAATGTGGAATAAATAGCAATAAATAGCGGCATTGGCACTTTTTTGAAAAATGATGTATACTTCTAATCGTCTCTTCAAGAAGAAAGCGGTTTCAGGGAACAAATAAAAAAAATTACCAGGAGGGGTTGTAATGAGAAAACTGTATGTATTGTCAACATGTGTCGCGGTAAGTCTGATGGTCCAGACGGTCGGCGCGTATGCCGCCTACAATTTCGGCGATTACCGTTCCGAGACGCTCACGACGAAGGCGTGGAATGCCCTGAAGGAAGGGGACCTGGAGGCCGTCCTGGTCTACACAAACAAATGCGTTGAGATGTATGCCGACCAGGCCAAAAAAATGCAGAGCAGCCTGACGGGTTATCCGACGGGGTCTAATGACCAGATCTTCTCCTATTGGGCGCTGAACGACATCGCGACCAGCCTTTTTATCCAGGGGGAATCCTACCGCAAGGCGAACAAGACCGACGAAGCCAAGACTGCCTATAACCGCGTGGTCAACGAGTTTTCTTTCGGGCAGGCATGGGATCCCCAGGGCTGGTTCTGGAAGCCGGCCGAGGCCGCCCGCGACAAGTTGTCCATGCTCGAATCCGGTTCCACGATGGATTTCGGAGATTACACGTCTTCCTTTCTGACCTCCCAGGCCTGGAAGGCGCTGGCCGCCGGTAAACAGGATGAAGTTTCCGCGTATGTCGACAAGGTCCTGGAGCTCTATTCCGCCAAGGCCAGGCAGATGCAGGATTCTCTCACGGAATATCCTTGGGAATCCAAAGACAAGATATTTGAATATTGGGCGCTTAATGACGTAGGCACCTCGCTTTATATCCAGGGAGAAGCCTTGCGCAAGGCCGGCAAAAATGAAGAGGCCCAAAAGGCGTATCAGAAACTGGTCGACCAGTATTTTTACGCCCAGTGCTGGGACCCCAAGGGCTGGTTCTGGAAACCGGCCGAGGCCGCCCAGCAGGCCCTGGATGAGTTGGGGAGTACATAATCTTTTTTCTGGACAGGGTTGTGCGGCAGTGATGTATTCTTTTGTGAAGTCCTTGTGTCTTGCGGGCGTGCTGTTTTTATCGACGCCGGGTTGCGCGAAATCTGATTCCAATGGCGGCCCGCGCGAGGCATCCGTCAATGTCCCGTCGCAAAACGCGGCCGTGGCGCAGCCTCAAAGGCCCGGGGTCCCTTCTCCTGAAGTAAACTCGTTCCAGCCGTTTTATATTTATTCCGACAGAGGTTCCGGCCAGAACCATTATATCCCCTCGGGGTTCATGCCCAACGGCCGTTGTTTGTCCCTCAACGAGGCCTGGACCGAAAATTGTCATTCCGGCAAAAGCTGTATCCGCGTGGAATACGACCTTGCCTGTTCGCGCAAAGACCAGAAATGGGCCGGCATCTACTGGCTCAGCCCGGCCAATAACTGGGGCCAGCGCAAGGGCGGTTTCAACCTGACCGGCGCGCAAAGGTTGACCTTCTGGGCCCGGGGCGACAAGGGCAGCGAGCAGGTCCAGGAGTTCACGGTCGGCGGCATCACGGGGAATTATCCGGATTCCGACCTCGCGGTCCTGGGGCCGGTGATCCTCTCC
>JACRHQ010000150.1 GCA_016217585.1 Candidatus Omnitrophota bacterium
ATCCCCTTGTCGAAGCGCGCCTCCTCCACGTCAAACAAATGCGGCTCGCTCTGCAGGATGTGCAGGAATTCGAGGATATCCACAAAATTCCCGTCGATGGTGAGGCTGACCGAGAAACGATTATAAAATTCGCCTTCCCGCACGCGCTTGGGGCTTAAATTGGCGATTTGAAGATGGAGCGGGACAGACACCCCCTCGATCTCGGCGAGGATGGAGGCCATGGTCTCTTCATTGCTGCGGGATTGTTTGAATTTTTGCTCGTAAAACTGAAAAACCTTGTCCAGCGATACCGACTTGCGGATTTCCAGGAAACTTTTGGCCAAACGCCTTTGCCCGGCCCCGATGTCCCGGTCGAGCCTCAGAAACGCTTCCCGGACGGGCCGTACCACCAGATTATAACCGATATAAATCCCGGCCATAATCACGCAAAGGATAAAGATCACCCGTTCCCGTTTTGTCAGACGTCTAATCATGCGAAGCGTTGATCACGGAGGTAATTTGAAAATCGGTTACCTCCCGGTTGAAAATCTTCCGTTTGGTGGCAAATTCGAGGTTGACCCTTTTAAACCGTCGGGATTTGACCAGGCTTTCCTGAAAATTATGGACGCCGGCGCTTGTTTCGGCATAACCGTGGATGACGAAACGTCCCCGCTCATCCAGCGATAACGACTGGAAAGACAGATCCGCCGGCGCGGTCCGGTAAAGCTCCTGGAGCAAATCCGTGATCGACACGCGCCGGCCCAGGTCCTCCCGCAGCAGTGCGACCACCTGCTGTTTTTCCCTGATCTTCTCCATCTCGGGCGTTAACTTCTCAATCTTTTCCTCCAACCCCCGCAGATAGGCGATTTTCCTGAAGAATTCGATCCCGGGGATGGACAATGCCAAAAGGCACGTCAGGGCAAGAACAAAAACAAACTGGATCCACTGGATCTTGCGCTGCCGCGACCGTTTGCTCGTTCGCACCTCCTGCGGGATGAGGTTGAACAGGCCCTTGCCGTCCGAAAGGGCGATGCCCAGGAGGACCGTCAACGACAACCCCGGCTGGTTTTTGACCGACGTCCAGTTAAAATCTTTCTGGCACAAAACATTGTCTGACGGCGAATGAAAATCGACGGGGATAAGGGACATCTCTTCCAGTTTCCCTTTGAGAAGCCCCGCTTCCGGCAGTGAAGAAAGGACCAGGATCCTTTTTATAGAAGGCCCCATATTTTCCTTGTGGTAATTCTTCAGGCTTAAATCAATCTGGGCGGCCAGGCCGGATTTGGGGTCAGCCGTCAAATCCCGCGCGCCGTAATTGACGCTGCGCGAAAAAAGCAATTTGTGCTGATGACAAAAACAAATCTCGGTATGGCCCGCGTCGATGTTGACCAAAAGGGCCGGCTGGTTCACCGGCTTCGCCGGTGAAGCCTGCTGGTGCTCCAGCCAGTGAAGGATCCCGTAAGAACTCAGGACAAATTTCTCCGGCTGTAACCCCGCCTCCTTGCATATCCTGAAAAACCGGTCGCTGATCTCCCGGTGCACGACGATCACCAGAAGACGGATATATCCGGAAGGTTCCTTGTCGAGGACGACAAAATCATAAACCACGTCCTCGACTGCGTAGGGGATCTGGTCAACGAGCTGAAGCGCGACTATCTTGCGCAATTCCGCCTCGTTCTGGGAAGGCAGGCGCATCAATTTGAGGATGGCCAGCCGCCGGGGGATGACGACGGTCAAATTCCCCCGCTGTACGTCAAGAAATGTCGTGATCTCGGACAGCTTGTCGATGAGCTCCTTGTCCGTGAAGTCCGAAATCGGCCGGACATCGCAGGCAGAGACAACCCGTTTGTGCCGCACGGTCTTCGCCTGCAGCAGCTTGATATGCGTATCGGTGATCTCTATGGCTGTAAAGACGTTCGTGGACATTTCAATTCCTGTTCCAGGAGAGGACCGACAGGTCCGGACGGTAAACAACGGCTTCGATCCAGGTCACGGCGCCACGGTTTTTTTCTGTCCCCTTGACGCGCACGCGCAGATAATCCGACGCCGGCGTCCGGTACTGGGTCATCGCCAGGAAGATGTTGCGCTCCACGGCGTTCAACGGCATCTGGTTCAATTCGATCGGCCGGTCATCGGCCGTGAATTCGACCCCGTCTTCTCCCCGGCGGTAACTCAAGATCTTGTCGACCAGAGACTGCGCGTCCTGGGGTTGTGTATCGGGGACCATCTTTCCGGCGGCGGCCGCCAGGGCCGTCAGGACCGTCCCGGAGGCCGTGTCGAAGTTAATCCGCAAAATTCCCTGCTTCGGGTAAACGGTCACGTAATCCTTCAACACTTTATAAATCTCCGGCGTCACGCCCCGCACCAGGAGCAATTCCTCCGGCGTATCCAAGGGACGGTTCTTGCACCGGCAGGATTTCGCCAGGCTTTGGTAATAATCGTCCTCCGCCCCATAAGTCTGGTCCACGGGGTTGTGATCCGCGTCCTTCCAGTCCAGGATGGAATAAGCGATGGTCATGGCCGTTTGTTCATCGGACCCCAGGTCGACGAGGAGCGTGCTGAA
>JACRHQ010000149.1 GCA_016217585.1 Candidatus Omnitrophota bacterium
TTCATCAAGAACCTGTCTCAGTGTGGTATATTTCTCATAAATAATACTCTTAATTTCGTCCCGTTGCATGCTATAAACATAGCATATATGCGCCTATTGTGCAATATAAATTGTATGACTTATTTATGGACGGGCCCTTAGGGAGGAACGAAGCGTGAGCAAGGTATCGCGGTTGGCAATTTTGTTATTGGTGGGGACTCTGGCCTTCCCCCAGTTTGGAATGGCGGATGACCAGAAGATGGATCCTAAGGAAAAGAAAGAGACGACGGAAAAATCGGAAAAAGAAGTAAAGAAGGAAGCGGAAGCCACCGAGCCGGTCCAACTGGATGAGGTTATCGTTACGGCGGATAAAATCGCGCCCGCCCTGCCCATGAGCGCGTCCCATCTGGATGAAAAAAGCATTCTCCGCTCGCGCGCCTTCACCAGCGACACCGCGCGGATGCTGGAGGGCCAATCGGGTGTCAGCCTCCAATCGGCCGGCGGGGTTTCCGCTCTGCCCGCGATTCATGGAATGGCGGATGACCGGATTCGGACGACGATCGACGGCATGGAGATCACCTCGGCCTGCGGCAACCACATGAATCCTCCCCTTTCCTACATCAATCCGGCCCAGGTGGAATATCTGGGCGTCATCGCCGGCATCACGCCGGTGAGCGTCGGCGGGGACAGCATCGCTGGGACGATCGAGGTCCGCTCCGCCGATCCGGAGTTCGCGGCCCCCGGCGAGGAACTTCTGACTCACGGAAACCTGACCGCCTTCGCGCGCACCAATGGCAAGCACACCGGAGGGGATATCGGCGCCTCGGCGGCTACCGAGAATTTCAGTCTCCTGTTTAACGGCTCACGCTCCTGGTCCGGCGACTACTGGGACGGCAACGGCAGGAAGGTGAAGTCGACCTCCTTCGGCGCGGAAAACCAAATTTTGAATCTGGCGGCAAGGAACGGCGGGAATCTTTTTTCCCTCCGGCTGGGCCGCCAGCATATTTTTCATCAGGATTTCGCCAACGCCCACATGGACATGCTGGGCAATCAGGCCGAATTCATAAATGGGCAATACGAGGGAGTGTTCGCCTGGGGCAAGCTGGACGCCAAGGCATACTGGCAAGATACCCGGCACCAAATGAACGTGCGCGGCGACAAGACCCCCGGCATGGATATGCCGATGGAGACCGAGGGAACCAACGGCGGCTATTCGATCAAGGCCGAGATGGATCTTTCCTCGCGAAATACCCTCCGCGTGGGCAATGAATTTGCCCATTTCGACCTGGACGACTGGTGGCCCCCCTCTCCCGCCCAGGCCAGGAGCGCCTGCAATACGGGAAACGTGAACACATCCACCTGTTCCATGGCCCCCGGCACGCTCTGGAACATCAATAACGGACGGCGCAATCGCGTCGGCTCCTTCGCCGAGTGGGAGACCGACTGGAACAAACAGTGGACCTCCCTCATAGGGCTCCGCAATGACGTCGTGTGGATGAACGCCGATGACGTCATCGGCTACAACATGAACCCGGCGGCCACCAACTACTCCGCCTATTACTTGGACGCCATCGCCTTCAACGCCCGCGACCATGCCCGCACGGACGTGAATTTCGACGTCACGGCCCTGGCGCGGTATGAGCCGACGCAGACCCAGACCTATGAAGCCGGGTATGCCCGGAAGTCGCGCGCCCCGAATCTCTATGAGCGCTACCTCTGGATCAAGAGGAGCAGCATGTCCATACGGATGAACAGCTGGGCCGGAGACGCCAACGGGTATACCGGGGACCTGGATCTTCAATCGGAGATCGCCAATACCCTGAGCGCCACCGCCGATTTTCACGACACGGCGAGAAAGAAGTGGACGCTGAGGCTGACCCCATACTTCACGTACGTGCAGGACTACATCGACGCCATTCGCCAGCCGGTGTTGACGGGCGGCAATGGGGCGACCGCCGCGAACCTGTCCAGCACGGCGGGCCTTGTGAACCTTCAGTTCACCAACCGTGACGCCCGGCTCTATGGTCTGGATCTTTCCGGACGGACGTCCCTGGGGAGTTTTGAAACGGCGGGCAGCTTCGCCCTGTCGGGCGTGTTGAATTTCGTGCGCGGGGAAAGTATGGACACGGGCGACAACCTCTATCACATCATGCCCGTTAACGGACGGCTGACCCTGGAACATGAGTTGGAAAAATGGTCCAACACCCTGGAGTTCGATCTGGTGGACAGCAAGGACGAGGTCTCGGCGGTGCGAAACAAGCTAAAAACGGTGGATTACGGCCTCTTTAACCTCCGGTCCGCCTACCAATGGAAATACGTTCGCGTCGACGCCGGCATCGAAAATATGTTCAACAAATTCCATAACCCGCCCCTGGGTGGCGTGCACTGGATTCAGGACAAAACGGGCGGCACGGCTGTTCCGGGCATGGGGCGTTCGGTTTATGGAAACCTGACGCTGAGCTTTTAGGCGACTCAATTCCCCTGATGAAGGAGGTGATAAAGGCGGTAGTATCGGTATCTATAATAAAAACCAAAAAAACTATTTTTTGAGGAGAAAGACATGAACAGAAGAGAATTGCTTGCGTCAGCGGGAGGAATCGCCGTGGCCTCCATGGGAGGCGTGGCCTTCGCCGGTGAAAACATGGAGGGACATAAACACATAAAAACGGTGAACAAGAACACGGACCTGGTAAAATCCGCCAACGAATGCGTGGTGACGGCAGAAATCTGCCTGAACAGTTGCATCGAGGTGCTGGCCACCGGCGATAAATCCATGGCGGCCTGCGCCGAGGAGGTTATAGAGCTTTCTTCCGTTTGCACGGCCCTTGAAAAGTCGGCGGCCCACGACTCCAAGTACTTAAAACAGCTCGCGGCGGTTGCCCGCCAGGTTTGCCTTTCGTGCGAGGAAGAGTGCCTCAAGCACAAGGAATACCAGCAGTGTCTCGATTGCGCCAAGGCTTGCAAGGAGTGCGCGGAGATCTGCAAAAAATACGCATAGATAAGATAATCCTCCTCTCCCTCCTCGGCCCCGGCCGAGGGGGGGGGAGTCCAAGGGGTTGCTGCCTCCGGTTGCTTTCCCGCATCCTATTAGTCACTAGTGTCCGGTTAAAAGTCGAATAAATTCAATTGATTGCTGCCTGGAGCTGCAATATTTCTGGTGACATCTGGCTGCAAGGCGCATGAAATCTCAGTTTTCTCAAAAACCGAGACTGACAAAATCTGTAGCAAAGTGTAGAGCGAGGCATCAAGGTTAAGCTCCTTTTTGACGATAGCGATCAGCACGTATGTGGACACGGCGCACCAGATTTGCGCCTTCACCAGTGTTTGAAATCATTGGATTTTTAGATTCTCATCTGATCGTGCGCAA
>JACRHQ010000151.1 GCA_016217585.1 Candidatus Omnitrophota bacterium
GCGGCGCGGTCATCGTGACGACTCCGCAAACGCTATCGTTGATTGACGTCGCCCGCGGGATATTGATGTTCGAAAAGGTGAGCGTGCCGATCCTCGGTGTCGTTGAAAACATGTCCTGTTTTATTTGCCCCGATTGTTCCTCGAAGCACACAATCTTCGGTTCTCACGCGAGCAGATCTTTGCAGGAGCGCTTCGGCGTAGAGGTCTTGGCGCAGTGGCCGGTGCTCGAGGATTTCATCCGTCCGGTCAATCCGGAAACGACGGCGACGGCCCTTGTCCGGGAAACCGTCGACCGCGTCCTGGAGGCCTTGGACAAGACCGGCTCGCGGCAAAAAGAAATCCCGGCGGTGACCTTTGATTCACAACAGGTGACGTTGCGCTGGGCCGACGGCACGCAGACGCGCGTGTCGAACAGAGATTTGCGGTTAAGCTGCGGATGCGCTTTGTGTATCGACGAGAGAAGCGGAAAACGGATATTGAAGGAAAAGGACGTGCGCCCCGACATTGCCCCCAAGATCATCACGCCGCTGGGCAATTACGCCGTCGGGATCGCCTGGAACGACGGCCACAGCTCGGGGATTTATCCGTATAAAAATATTAAGGAAATAGCGCAGCCGGCGTCATGATTTTTTCCAGTTCGTTTTGAACCACTGGATGATGTCATCGGACTCGTACATCGCCTTGCCGTCGACGACCAGGCACGGCACTTGCGGCTTGCCGCCGATTTTGACCAGTTCCTCGCGCACGGTGGGGCTTTCCTCCCGGTTTTTCAGCGGCACGGAGATGCCGTTGCGGTCCATGTGGGCCAGGACCTTTTGGCAGTACGGACAGGCCGGTTTGTAGTAGAGCGTTAAATAGGCCATTGCGTTAATTCCTTTCCAGCGTCAAATTTCAGATTGTCCGATCAAGTTTTCCACGAAATCAATGATTTTGTCTTCCCCGCGGGTCTTGTTGAACGCGTTCATCTCCTGCAGGCAGGTCGGGGAGGTGACATTGACTTCAATGAGATACTTCCCGATCACGTCGATTCCGACCAGATAGAGTCCCAATTCCTGCAGGCGCGGTTTCAGGACCGCGATGATCTCCCCGTCGCGGCCGGTGATCTTCGCGGGCAGGGCGTGTCCGCCGGCGAAAAAATTGTTGCGGTGGTCGTCCCTGGCGTGCACCCGCAGGACCGCGCCCAAAGGCTCGCCATCAAGCAGCAGGATCCGTTTGTCGCCGCGCCTGGAGGCCGGGATAAATTTTTGCAGGATGATCTCTTTTTGCCAGTTGTTGGTCAACGTCTCCAGGATGACGTTGGCGTTGGTCCCGCCGGATTGAACATGGAAAACGGACTGCCCGCCGTGGCCGCCGGTCGGTTTGGCGACGATATCTTTTTCTTTAGCCAGAAAACCCAGAAGGTCTTCGCGGTTGCGGGAGACAATCGTCGGCGGAACCAGCTCCGTAAACTGGGTGGGCCAGATTTTTTCGTTCACGGTCCGGACGCCGGAGGGACGGTTGATGACCGGGATGCGCGCGGGCAAAAGGTCCAGCAGCCACGTGTTCATCAGGTATTGCTCGTCGAAGGGCGGGTCGCCGCGGACGAAAACGGCGTCGACGTTGTCCTGCGTGAGCGTCACGGCGCGTTTTTTGATAAAGGGCCGGGCCGCCACGCGCTGGGGGGCCACCTCAACGGCGTGGAAATAAAATTTGCCGTCTCTTCGCGTGATCCCGCCGTCGGGCAGGAAGAAGGTTTTATGTCCGCGGCGGCGGGCCCCCAGCATCAGAAGAAAAGAGGTGTCTTTCTTCATGATGACGGTGTGAAGAGGGTCCATGAGAAAGACGAAATTCATTTTTTATTCGCTTCCAGCTGAACGATTTCCCGCCGGGCGGCGATCGCGGCGATGCGCGCCAGGAGCCGGTAGACGTCGAAGACGCTGATGTCGTGGTGCGCGCCGCAGTCCCCGTATTTCTTCAGGTGCGAGCACATTTTTTTTAAGACCATCCCGGGGGCGTTGAGGTTGTCGCGCCGCCCTTTTTCGGCGTGGGAGCGGTAAAACCCGCCCACGAAGTTGTTTTCTACCTGGTAAACGCAGACCTCGCTCGCTTCATGGCCGGTATCGTAGATCGTCGGCACGCCTTCCTGCAACAGATACCGCCGGATGACCTGGGCGCTTTTGCCTTTGTAAAGTTTGTTGCGGTCCTTCCGGTTGAGCCGCAGGATGTCTGCCGGGTCTTCGACGGGCATGACGCCCATACCGTACGTGCCCGCGTCGGCCTTGATGAGGATGTACGGTTTTTCAGGGATGCGGTGCTCCCGGTATTTATCCGCAATTTTTTTAAATAGCGTTGAGGCCTGGTCAGCCATTCTCGCGCGGTCTTTTTCTTCGTTGATGTTGACCTCATCCGCTGCGTCAAAAAGACAGGAAAAGAGCCACGGGTCCAGTTCCAGCAGACCGGCAAACTCTCCGATCAGGTTGGCCGTATGGCTGAAGTGATGCGATTTTAAACGCGCGTGCCAGCCCGCCTGCATCGACGGATAGATAGGGATGCCGGCATTGTGCAGGATCTCCGGGATGCCGGTCGTCAGGTCGTTGTTCATGATGATCATGTCATAATGTTCTTTGCCCTCTTTATACGCCGCAAGGATTTTCTTGAAGCAGTAAATGCGTACGGTTTGCCCGGTCGCCGTTTTTAAATCGACGCAGGCGTCGCTTTCGCAAAAGGAAGGTTGGTCGGTCAAAAAGGTGGCGATCTTCACATTGAATCCGGCCTCGCTGATGATTTTCTCCAGGATCCGTACGTTCTCCAGATACCAGGTGTTACGCGTATGTTCTTCAGCGATGATGAGGATGTCCTTGCCGCCGGGCGTGCGTTTGAGGATCGCCTCACGCATGAATTTCACAGAATCGGCCAGCCCGTGCTCGCAGAGGTTGTTAAACCCCGCCGGGAAGAGGTTGGTGTCGACCACGGCCATTTTAAACCCCGAGTCGCGCATGTCCACCGAGGTATAGAGGGGAAGGGTCAGGGATTTTTCGTAGGATTCCAGCCAGCGGTGGATCGCTTCCTGGCGCGCGCGGACCCGTTCGATGACGAGGCCGGTCGCCTGGGAAATTCCGGCTGTGTCGGATTTATTATTTTTGGCAGACATAGGCGTTTTAAGTCCGCAGTTTGTAACCGGCGCGGAACAGATGCACCGTCCAGAAAAAAAAGCTGACGGCCAGCACAAGCGCGACGCCGGCGCAGGCCATGACGGGAATGTCGGATATGCCCGTGAGGCTGTAGCGCATGCCGTTGACCAGATACGCCATGGGGTTCAAGCGCGAAACGTGCCGCACGACCTCCGGGAGCATCGCCATCGGGTGGAACACCCCGCCCATCAGGACCAGCGGCACGATCACGTAAACGCTCCAGACGCTCAACATATTAAAATCTTCCGCCCAAAGCGCCCCCATCATGCCCGCGCAGGAGAAGATGACGGAGATCGTCGCGATAAAAAATAAAAGCAAGAACGGGTGCTGGACAGGGAGCGAGGTAAACAGCCACGACACGCCGTAGACGCCGAGGCACACGATGACCCCCCGCGCCACACCGCCGGCCAGGAGCCCCAGGACCATTTCAAAATAGGAAAGCGGCGACAGGAGCACTTCCTGGATGTGGTTGTGCCAGCGGGCGATAAAAAGCGACGACGTCGTGTTTTCATAGGCGCTGGAGACAAGATGCATGGTCATAAGCCCGGGCACGATGAACCCCAGATAGGAGAGGCCGGTCGCGCTGAAATCGATGCGGCTGCCGATGGCCACCCCGAAGATGTACATAAAAAGGAGCGATGCCATCAGCGGCGGGAAAATCGTCTGCGATGCGACGGATAAAAACCGCACGATCTCGCGTTTGGATAAAGCCAGGACGCCGATAGGGTTGTTAATCATCCTGGAAAAACGGCGAATCGCCGTATTTTAAAGATTGTCTCGACGA
>JACRHQ010000154.1 GCA_016217585.1 Candidatus Omnitrophota bacterium
AAACGCAAACTTTGATTTGAAAGATATTTTCCGGCGACACAGCCGCGGATCAGCGGCGAGCAGGTCAACGTCAAGACGGAAGAGGTGGTGCGTGATTTGCGTCGTAAAGGCGACTGGATTGTCCAGCACATCCGACGGCAGGAAAAAATTCTTGGCCCCGCTAACAGCGGGGCCAACAATCCGGGTCGTTCGGGTAATCCGGGTCCGGGCTGGTTCAACGGCTACTACGACAACCAGGGTGAAAAGGTGGAGGGCAAAAAAGAGGGCGGCGTCCGGATGACCCTGACCGGGCAGGTTTTCCCGGTGATGAGCGGGGTGGCCGAAGAGAAAGAGGTTAAAGAAGTTGTCCAGGCGGTCCGGAGGTATTTGAAGGATAAAAAGCTCGGCGGGTACCGTTTGAACACCGATTTCAAGGTGCCGCATTACCTGGAGTTGGGCCGGGCCTTCGGGTTCGCTTACGGGACCAAGGAAAACGGGTCGTTTTTCAGCCATATGGCGGTCATGTACGCCTACGCTTTATATAAGAGAAATTTCGCGCGCGACGGTCATGATGTCCTCCAGTCGATCTTCCGGATGGCCGCGGATACCGAAAAGAGCAGGATCTACCCCGGCATCCCGGAATATTTTGATTCGCTGGGCCGCGGCCGGTATCATTATCTGACCGGTTCGGCGAGCTGGCTGGTGTTGACCATGCTCACCCAGGTCTTCGGTGTGCGCGGGGAAGGCGGGGACCTGGTCCTCGCGCCGCAGCTTTTAAAGGAACAATTCGACCGGGACGGCAAGGCGTCCGTCATGTGTTCCTTCGCCGGGAAACGGCTTTCGGTCACATACCTTAACGAACTTCATCTGGATTTCGGCGCGTATGCCGTCAAACAAGTCAGCGCCGGGGGCAAGCCTGTCGTTCATGCTGTTCTCTCTCCGGTAAAGGTAAAAATTTCCCGCAAGCTGATTGAACAGTACGGTCAACCGGAATTAGAATTAGTGGTCCGGCTTGGATAAGAATTTTCCGAATCTTGCGGAAAGTTTTTTTGACATTTCATGGGAGCAATGTTATACTTTATTTTTCTCGTATCCGGATTTTTCAGCAGGCTCGCAAGTTTCTTCCATTGTTCACGTTAGACCAGGGAGGGGTAATGAAGAAAACGGCCGGTTTTGCTCTTTGCTTGATGCTTTTGTGTGGTTGCGGCCAGCGTAAAGAGGACCTTAACACGGTGACCCTCTGGCACTGGATGACGGATCGCCAAAAGGCCTTTGAGGAACTGGCGAGACGTTACGAAGAAAAAACAGGCATCAAGGTGAAGATTGATCTTTACGCCCCTTCCGACGCCTACACCCAGCGCGTCGTCGCCTCCGCCCAGTCCCGTGTCCTTCCCGATATCTACGGGATCCTCGATAAAAAAGAAATATTCGCCTCGTTCATTGAAAGCGGCTTTGTCGCCGACCTGACCGAAGAGTTCCACAAAGACAACGCGGCGTGGGAAAAGAGTCTGTTTGCCAAGGCCCTGGACGTGAACCGTTTCCCGGAAGGGAATGTCTACAAAGTCAGGCCGGGGATCTACGGCGTCCCCGTCGACGTGACCAATATCCAGATGCTTTACAACAAGAAGCTCCTGGCCAAGGCGGGCATCAAGAATCCGCCGAAGACGTTTCAGGAATTTCTCGACGCGGGCCAGGCCCTCAAGCGCGTGGGGATCGCGGGTCTTGTTTCCGGCTGGGGAGAAACGTGGATGATCGATTGCTTTGCCTCCACTTACGCCTTCAACATTATGGGGGAAGAGAAGGTCATGGCGACCTACCGCGGCGAAGTCCCTTACACCGACCCCGATTGGATCAAAGTGTTCCGCATTTTTAAAGAATTAAGCGAAAAAGGCGTGTTGGCCGAAGGGGTGGTCACAAAGCCCAATAAATACGCCGAGCAGGATTTCGCCCTGGAGCGCGCCGCTTTCGCGTTCAACGGTTCGTGGTGCGTGAACGTCTACGGCGATATGAACCCGAAACTGGAATACGGCGCCATGCTGCCGCCGCCGGCCAACCCCAACCGGCCGATGCGTATCTGGGGCGGGGCCGGCTCGTCGTTCGTCGTG
>JACRHQ010000152.1 GCA_016217585.1 Candidatus Omnitrophota bacterium
GCGGCCGGCGGCGAGATTAAATACCCCGCGTTTATGGGCGGAGGCTACGGTTTTCGTTTGAGATTATACGATGACGCGAAAACCAAAGCCGTCTTTGGATTCCAGCATATCAGCGTCCATCCGTATTCGGTTTTTATCGGTAACACCAAAAACAAGGGAGTTCTGGATGATTGGCAGTTTTCGCTTTTGGCTTCTCATGAATGGATGGGCGTGACCCCTTATATCGGGACAAAATGGTCGCGGATGGATTGCATCCATTGGGTCGAAGACAGCCGCAAACGCAAGAAATCGGACTTTGGAAACAGTGTGGGGGTCATCGCCGGCCTGGACATCCCGGTGACATCGCGCGCCTGGGTCAACGTGGAAGGGCAGTTTGTCGACGTGCAAGCCGTGGCCGTCAGCCTGAATTATTCTTTTTAGAGAGGTTCTTTATGAAAGCGGAAAATATTAAATCGCTGGAAGGGCTAGTCCTGTCTTGCCATATCGGCGGTGTGATGACGCTGGGTCTGGGGGCCGTTGTTATTTTCATGGACATTATCAACGGCGATTTCCGGCACATCCAGGTCGGAATATTTATTTGTGCCACCGCATACGCCTTCGTCAAGATTTCATCAAAGATCGCCGGTATCCTGGCCGAAGAACAGTAATCCCGGATAAACATAATTTCGAAAATTTGCCGCGGTTCATCTGATGGGAAAAAGAGCTTGTTTTCTGATTTTTATGATCTTGATCTGCGGCTGCGCGACGGTCCCGAAGACACAGCCTCCGAGCCACAGGATTCATCTGCCGGGCACGGTCATTTTCAGGGAAGAAGAAGCTCCCGCCGGACTCCAGAACATCGAGAATAAGGATCTGCAAGGGTATATCAGGAGGAAGGGGGTCGTCTTCGCCAAAACGGATTTTCAGGGTGTCCTCAAGGCGAGTTATGTCAGACTTCACTTCGAAGGCCAGGGAAAAGGGACGCGCAGTTTTGACCTGGACATCGAAGGGAAAACCGACGAAGACTCTTTGATATGGGGCGGGAAGACGGTCAAGCCGGGGTATTTTTTTATCGAGCTCCCGGTGGGGTCTTACCGCATCTCTTCGATCGCCATTCCCGTCGGCTCCACGCTTGCCGAGGAGGATATCGACGTCCGCTTTGAGGTGATCCCCGGCGCTATTGTGTATCTGGGGACGCTTAAAGTCCAGGGGACGAAAGAGAGAATCAAGTTGGGAGGGGTGCCGGTCATCAAACCGGGTTTTGATTATGATGTGCAGGTACTCGATGAACGCGCCGAAGGAATTTTTGTTTTTCATCAGCGCTATCCCGGCATCCCCGCCGTCATCGAGGCACGGCTTATGCGGCTTTCCCGGTGAGATTTTGGCCGCCTGGAAAAATCATAAAGAGATGTGGGAAGTTAAAAACTTTGTGCTACAATAATTTTTTGTAGCAAGGTGCATTTTAATGACGGCGTTCGCCGCGAAAGAATAGACTTAAAAACTTTAACACAGGAGGAAGAGATGAATTTTCTAGTTCGGACGTTATGTGTCGTGGCTCTGGCCGGCGCGTTGGCGGGTTGCGCCTCAACCCGGCAGGCCGGCAATGTAAACCAGCTTCAAATCCGTGTGGCCCAGCTGGAACGTGAAGTGGCGGCGAAGGACGAGACAATCGCCGTTCTGCAGCAACGGGTTTCCCAGCCCTCCGGACGAAGCAGCCGTCCTTCATCAGGAGGAGGGGCTGGCAAGGGCGGGATCATCCGCGTCCCCGTCTCCGCGAGAGATGTCCAGACGGCGCTGCAGAGGGCCGGTTATTACTCCGGGAATATCGACGGTAAGATCGGAGGCCAGACGATCGAGGCCATCAAGAAGTTCCAGAGGGACAATAATCTCAAAGCGGACGGCATCGTCGGCGCCAATACCTGGACGAAATTGCAGAGTGCGCCAACTCCCGGCGTCGCTGCTGACTCTGCCGCCGAGACAGCCACCGCCGAATAATTCAGGGTCCTTCTTTTTGAAAAAGTCCGCGTCAGATCTTCCCTGATCAAATGATCAAATTCGTGCCGCAAGCGCGGGGAACAGATATCCGCTCCTTCTTCCGGGCCGACGCTTTGTTTTTGAATATCCCCTCTCCGGACCCTGCGGTATCAAGGTTTTGATATCCCCAGATCAAGATCAGCATGAGTAAACACGTTTTAACGGTCACGCTTAACCCCGCTTTGGATATTACGATGACGGTCCCGGGATTGCAGTCGGGGAGGATTTCAGGCGGCGTCGTCCAGACCGTCAGCGCCGGAGGCAAGGGGATCAATGTCGCCCGCGCGCTGCGTTTATTGGGCGTCCCCGTTTTTGCCGCGGGGATCGCCGCCGGCGAGACGGGGGAGCGGCTGAAACAACTTTTAACGCGGGAGAGGATGCCGTACGGGTTGTTCATGACCAGGGGATTGACGCGGATCAACTGGACGATGATTGACCCTCGCGATGAAAGCCGGACCCGGGTTCTGGGTCCCGGGCCGCGGCTGACCCTAAAAGAAGTCCGGCGTTTTGAACCGGCATACAGACGATGGTTGCGTGACAGTTCCATGGTCGTCCTCGCGGGCCGCAACGCCTGTCATGCGTCCGACGGGTTATATGCCCGTCTGGCGGGTATGGCTAAAAAACGAAATGTTCCCGTCGTGGTGGATACCGGGGGCCGGCCGCTTTTATCGGCTTTGAAGACGGGACCGTTTATGATCAAGCCGAACCTGGAAGAAGCTTCTGAAGTTTATGGCCGGCGGATCGAATCGTTGGCGCAGATTCAGAAGGCCGTGAAATGGTTTCATCATTTTGGCATCGCGATCGTTGTCCTTTCGATGGGCAACCGCGGCGCCGTCGGTTCCAACGGGAAAGAGGTCTGGTATATTGAGCCGCCGCGCGTCCCGCTCAAAAACGATGTCGGCTGCGGGGACGCCCTCCTCGCCGGATTTATTCATGCCTTGCGGCGCGGGGATTCTTTTCGGGACGCCTTGCGCCGGGCCGTGGCCGCCGGGACGGCCAACGTGATGAGCCCGACGCCGGGCTCGATCCGCAGATCCGGTGTGACGAGATTGTTCAGACGTCTTTCAGCCCAGAGATTTGGTTAGAAAAATTTGAAAATAATGTTGACGGGCCGCACGCCCGTGTGGTATACAGACAATCATGAATAAACAGCCGCTGACCTCCAGGCAAAAGGAAGTCCTCAGGTTTATTTACAAGGCGATCCGCAGCGATAGCCGGCCGCCGACCATCCGGGAGATCGCCGGCCATTTCGGGTTCTCCTCAACCGGGACGGTCAGGGACCATCTGCGCGCCCTGGTGGAAAAAGGATATATCAAAATCTCCGCGGGAAAATCACGGGCCATCGAGCTCATCCGCGAGGCCCTGTTCTCTTTTCCCATCCTGGGCAGGGTCCAGGCCGGCTTGCCGAACCTGGCCGTTGAGGAAATCGAAGGGTATCTCAACCTCTACAGCCTGGTTTTTTCC
>JACRHQ010000155.1 GCA_016217585.1 Candidatus Omnitrophota bacterium
ATTCGCGGAAACCACATTGTCGATATAGGTGAAATCCCGGGATTGTTTGCCGTTGCCGAAGATCGGCGGCGGCTGGTCGTGGGTGAGGCAATGGATGAACTTCGGGATGACGACCGCGTATTCGTCGTCGAGCGCCTGTTTGGGGCCGAAGACGTTGAAATACCGCAGGCAGGCGGTTTCCACGCCGAAATGTTCGGAGAAAATGCGGCAGTAGTATTCCCCCGCCAGTTTACTCAAGGCGTAGGGGGAGATCAACAGCGGGAGCGCGTCTTCTCTCTCCGGAAATTTGTCCGTGTCGCCGTAGACGGAGCTCGACGAGGCAAAGACCAGGCGCTTGACCTTGTTTTTGGCCGCGGCCTGGAGCACGGTCATGATGCCGTTGATGTTGACGTCGTTGTAGCTCGCGGGGTCTTTCATGGATTTTGGGACGGAACGCAGTGCTGCCTGGTGAAGGACATAGTCCATCCCGCGGCAGGCGCCGTCGGCGGCGTCCTTGTCGCGGATGTCGCCGCGGACAAGCTCAAATTTGTCTTTCCCCAGGGCCTTGGCGAACGCGAGGTTCTCCTCTTTCCCGGAGAAGAAATTATCCAGCACGCGGACGAAATGTCCGTCGTTGATGAGTTTTTCCGCGATATTGGAACCGATGAAACCGGCCCCGCCGGTGATGAGGTATTTGCTCATTGTAAAAATCCTTTCATGGATGTGGTTGCAAGGTTTCAAAGTCACCAGGTCACATGTGACTTTGTGACGTGGTGACCGGGTGACTTTATAAATATCTGTATATATATTCCGGCAAATGGTACTCGATGTTCGTCAGGACATGGCCGATGAGTTTGCAATGGGCCTGGTCGAGAAGTTCGCTCGCCCGCTGGACGATGCCGCGCTGCGTGCGTCCGGCCTGGATGACCATCAGGACCCCGTCCGCCAGCGCGCCGATCGTGCCGGCGTCGGTGACCGAGACGATGGGCGGGGTGTCGAGGATAATATAGTCGAACCGGGTCTTCATGTCCGCCAGGAAGCGTTTCATGGCCTCCGAGCCCAGGAGCTCCGCCGGGTTTTCCGCGACCGCGCCGGCGGCGATGAAGGTGAGGTTCTCCAGGTCGATATGGAACAGGGCTTCCGACAGCTCAGCCTTGTCACTCAAGATCTCCGTGAGCCCGATCTTGTGTTCGACGCCGAGGTATTTCGCCACGCGGCCGCGGCGCATGTCGGCGTCGATCATAAGGACTTTGGGCTTCTGGGTCGACTGGGCGATGACCATCGCCAGGTTCAGGGACGTGACAGTCTTGCCTTCCGAGTGGACCGAACTGGTGACGACCAGGGTCTTCAAGGGGCGTTTGGCGCTCGTGGAAAGCACGTTCGTCCTCAAGATTTTGTACTGTTCGGTGATCAGGGCCTTGGGGTCGAAATACGCGACCAGGCGCGGGTCTATTTTAGAGTCGCCGATTTTTTTGACGACCAGTTCCTTGTGCTCGCGGATGCGGTTGATCTTGTCGATCCGTTCCAGCCTGTCTTCCGCGGCCTTGCGTAACGCTTCGGTGATTTTACCCATGGAACATTCCTTTCAAACGGTTGATTGATTGTGGAGCTCGTGTGTCATTGTGCCGCGCCCTGCTCCATTTTTTTTACTTTGTCGTTCAACGCCACGAATTTTTCCAGAAGCAGCTTGTTGTCGATCTTCAGGTCCTCGATCCTGGCCGCGGCCGATTTCAGGTTTTCCACACTGGCCCTCATGTCCTTGAGTTCGTTTTCGAGCCGGACAACCTGTCTTTTTTGGGATCTCTTCACCGTTTCTTCGCGGGTCAGGCCCTCGCGGATGGCCGCCAGTTCGCTCTTTTGTTCATTCATATACCGCGCCATGGAAAGCGACATGGTCTCCCGGACGTCCCTTGATTCCGTCAGGGTTTTGACGTTGATCACGATCGATGTCGCCGCGACGATGACCAGCAGGACGGACGGGACGGCGCCGCTGATGCCGGGGCCGGGGGGACCGTATCTTTTTTCAGGCGCGGGCGGGAGGACAACGGGGCTGATGGCCGCCCCCGGGTGTCCTTCCCGCGCTTCCCTGACCTTGTTAAGGGCGTCTATCAGTTTGCTCATTCTCCGACGATCCTTTCAAATTCTTCATCAATATCAATATCCGACTTTTTTTTGATTTCCCCGACGATCTGGCTGGAGGGCGATTCATGGATGACCTCCTCCATGAGCGCGCGGTCGACGACCTCTTTGTCGTAGATGAACCCGTTCAGCAGGGCGCTGTCGCAGATCTGGTTGATCAGCCGCGGCACGCCCTTGGAATACCGGCCGATCAACTCCAGCGCTTCGTCCGTGAAATATTTGCGGTCGGATTTGCTGGCCACTTTCAGCCGGTGCAGGATGTAATGCCGGGCGTCTTCCCGGCTTAAGGGCGTCAGGTGGTAAAAGACCGAGATGCGCTGCCTTAACTGTTCCAGCCGGGGCAGGGCGAGTTTTTTCTTGAGTTCCGGCTGCCCCAGGAAGATGATCTGGATCAATTTTTCGTTTTCGGTCTCCAGGTTCGAAAGCATGCGGACTTCCTCCAGGACCGCGGGTTTGAGGTTCTGGGCCTCGTCGATGATCAGGACGACGTTGTGGTCGTCGCGCAGCTGTTGGATCAGGTAGGCGTTCAGCCGGGACAGGAGCCGCGCCTTGGACCCGGGGGTGTATTCCACGCCCAGGTCTTCGAGGATGGCGCATAACAGGTCTTTGCCGCTGATGTGGGTGTTGGTCACCAGGGCCGTCTGCGTGCGGGCGTCGAGCTTGTTGAGGAGCGTGCGGCAGACGGTCGTTTTCCCGGAGCCGATATCGCCGGTGATGACGACAAACCCCTTGCGGGACTCGATGGCGTAGATGAGCGTGTTCAAGGCCTCGATGTGTTTGGCGCTCTCGTAGAAAAACCGCGAGCTCGGCGTCATATTGAACGGCGCTTCCTTGAAACCGTAGAATTTGTGGTACATTGCGGTTGCCTCCTAAAACCTATCACCTGTCAACTATTTCAAAAAGTTCGCCACCACCATCACGACGATGACGACGATCACGCCGGCGGCGGCCGCCGTCGTGTAGAGCCAGCGTTGCTGCTCGCGTTCCTGGCGCACGCTCTCTTCGGTGTTGATCCTGGAGATGGCCCCCAGGAGCGGCACGCCGAGGAAATTTTTCGCGTCTTCCACGTCGATGAACGATTTGTCGAGGAATTCCGCGGCGATGACCAGCCCCGTGCCGCACAAGACGCCCAGGAAAAGGCCGATCAGGGCGACGAGCAGCTTGTTGGGCTTGAACGGGCGCAGGGGGATCCGCGGAGGGTCCAGGACGGTGTACTGGGTCCCTTCCTTGGAGGATTGCAGCCGCTGGGTGATCTTGGCCGTCTCCAGGCGCTCGAGCAGCATGTTGTAGATCCCTTCGTTGACGCCGACGTCGCGGGCCATGACTTTCTGCAGGTCGGGGTTCAGCTGTGTCTGGCCGGACGGCTGGCCGCCGGCGTCCGCCCGGGCCGCCGCGCCCCCTTCGACTTCGTCCAGGGCCTTTTTGATCTCCTCGATCACGGGGTTCGTGGTCTCCTTGTCGAGGTTGATATCTTCCGTGTACTCGATGTTCTCGTCGCGCAGTTCCTTCTTTTTGGTGTCGATCAGGTCGCGGAATTTTCTGACCATCGGGTGCTGTTCGGTCGAATCGACCAGCAGGTCGTCGAGCTGGTCCTGCAGCTGGGCGATCTCCGCCGACTTGATCTTCCCCTTGTAGACCTTCAACTGCTGTTCGATGAAGGTGATGGCGTTGGACGTCTCGTTGTTCTGTATCTGGACGTTGCGGTCGATGAAGATATCGGTGATGGTCTTGACGACCGCCTGCGTTCTTTCGGGGTTGTCCCCGACGTAGGAAAGGTTGAAGATGTTCTGGCCCCTTAGCCGGATGGCGATGTCGCCGCGCAGCCCGAGGATGAGCCTCTCGAACTCCACTTTGTTTTTGATCTCCTTGTCCATGCCGAGGCGCTTGACCAGTTCCACGAGGCTGTTCCAGCCCAGGATGGACTCCCTGAGGCCGGCCATGCGCTGGCCGACGGTGGTGGAAACGGCCAGTTTGGTAAACAGCGGGTTGTCGGACTTGGCCTCCTGGACGAGGATGACCGTTTCCGACAGGTATTTCTTGGGAAGGACGACCCCGGCGCACGTCCCCAGGATCAGCCCGGCGAACGCGGAGATGATCAGGAGCTCCTTGCGGCGGAAGAAAATCTTCAAATAACTCAACAACGAGATGCTGCCCGGGTTCTCAAAGTCTTTCATCAGTGGCCTTTCTTGATTAAGAGCGCAGGTGTCCTTCCTGTGCCCGTGTGCATGTTAAAATCCTGGCACTCCCATCACGGTCCTGCCCGTGCCCGCGGCGGTACCGATCGGCGCGGCCACCGGCTGCAGGACGCGCATGGTTTTGGCCAGGAACGTCGGGGGCACGTAGAGCGTGTCGCCCGGGTTCATCACCAGGTTTTCCCGGAGGTCCCCCTCGTAGAGAAGTTTTTCGACGTTGACTCTGCGGATGACCGGGTTCCCGCTTTCGGAAGGGGTCACCACGCGTCCGCCGCCCATCTTCGCGCTCAACAGCGGCAGGCCGGCCTGCACCAGCGCCTCGTGGACCGTCATCGTGTCGCCTTGCATGAAAATCTTGCCGGGGCGGTTCACCTCCCCGACCACGTACACGACCTTGCTGTTGTAGCCGACGATCTTCACCGTGATCTCCGGGCTGAGAATAAAGGGAGAAAGCTTTTGCGCGAGGGCGTCCTTGACCTGGTCTTTGGTCATCCCTTCCACGCGGACGTCGCCGACGAATTCGTACTGGATGTTGCCTTCGTTGTTGACCGGGAACTGGCCGCTGACTTCCGGGTGGCGCATCACGGTGACTTCAAGGACGTCCGTTTTGCCCAGCGTGTAGTGGCTCATCGTCTTGATCTCTTCCGGGATCTGTGCGGCATCCGAAGATTCCCGGGTGTCCTGTGTCCCCGCCGGCGGTTCTGCCGCCAGAGGGGCGGAGGCGTCCAGAGTGGTCTCCTGCTGTTGGGCCGGCGGGGTGGCGGCCGTTTCCCTGGCCGCGGTGCCGGCGAAATTCTGGCCGTGGACGACGCCGGCGGCCGGCATCAGCATCCAGGCGCCGGCCAGGCACGTGGAGCAAAGGGTGCGGTAAAAATGGTTCATTTCCTGGTCTCCTTTAAATTAATTTTTGGGGTTCAGATTTCAAAGACAGCTTCGTGAAATTCCTTGATCTGCTGCACGTCGCCCGGGTCGTAGACACGCCAGCCGCGCCAGTCCCGTTTGGGTTTGCGAATTTTACCGTTTTTTTCCCAGCGGGCCAGGGTCTTTGAACTGACGCCAAGCAAGCTGGCTACTTCCGTGATTGTAAGCCGTTGGTCCACCTCTGTTCCTCCTTTTTTCTAATTAAACTTTAAACTAAACAAGCGCTAGTCCTGACTAGACGCGAATTTGAAAATCGGGATCCTGCGAGCTTGTACGGTAACACAAGCAATAACCGTGCCAGACCAGGACTAACTCGGACACGTTTTTTAAATAGCTGTAATATATTTATTCATAATGAGTTACGTAGCATTAAAAAATGACTTACCTTCTGCCGGATAGCCAGGTCAAGGGTGGATGTTTAAATGATTGGACATGTATGTCCTGGACAAGTCAGGACAGTCGCGGAACTTGTGGATTATAAACAAGTTAGCGACGTGGTGAAAATATTGGTCAAAAGGGTACGGTGGAAAATTGGAGGGCCCAAAAATTACTTGCCATTTTGGAACCATGTGGTATGCTTCTTGCTATGTCGACTCAGCTTCTCCCCCGGCAAATCCAGAAACCCATCCTCGCCCCTGTCATGCAGCAGTCCATCGAGGTGCTGTTGTTGAGTTTGACAGAATTGAACATCGCCGTTGAGCAGGAGATGCAGAACAACCCGATGCTGGAAATCAATGAGGAAGCGACCCTTGCCCGGGAACGTTCGCTGGAGGAGATCACCGCCTCGGTCAACGAACTGCTGCGCCACGCCCCTTCGCCCTCCTCCGGACACACCCGGCATTTCACGGATGACGAGATCCTGGAAGAAAAACCGGTCAAAACCGAATCTACCCTTGAAGATACTCTGTTACAGCAACTGCGCGTTGAACTGACGGACCCGCAGGATATTAAAATCGGCGAGTACCTGATCGGGAACCTCGATGAAGACGGCTACTTGACGACGACCTGCGCGGAAGTCGCGTTCCTGCTGGGGGTCCAGGATCCCGGCCGCGTTGAACAGGTCCTGGCCGTCATCCAGGGGTTCGAGCCGGCCGGCATCGCCTCGCGGGACCTGCGTGAATGTCTCCTGACGCAGATTAAATCCGGTATCCATCCCGGGAAAGATTTTCTCATCAGGATGATCGAGGAACATCTGGAAGACCTCGGGCATAAACGGTTCCAGCAGATCGCCCGGAAGATGGCGATGCCCCTGGAGGAGGTCAAAAAATTAGCCAACGGGATCGCCGCCCTGGAGCCCAAACCCGCCCGCAATCACCGGCCCGTGCGTTCCTCCATCTATGTCTACCCGGACGTGGTTATCCGCAAAGACAAGCAGGACAGTTACCGCGTGGAAGTCAGCCGTGAGGGCGTCCCGCAGCTGCGCATCAACGCCTCTTACCGGGACCTTTTAAAGCGCGCCGACTTGAGCGACCGGGACCGCGAATTTATCCTCGAGAAATTCCGCAACGCCGTGAATTTCATCAGGAGCGTCGAGCAGCGCGGCCGGACGCTGCGCCGGATCGCCGGGTATGTCCTGGAAAAACAGAAGGCGTTTTTTGAGGAGGGCGAGGCCCTGGTCCCCATGATCCTCAAGGACGTCGCGCAGGCCATCGGCCGCAACGAATCGACCGTCAGCCGCGCGATCAGCAACAAATATGTCGACACCCCCCGCGGGATCTTCCCGATAAAATTTTTCTTTTCCCAGGGGATCCCGGCGGCCGCCGGCAGCAACGCGCCGCGCGGGTTTGTCGCCTCGCGCAGTGTCAAAGACGAGATCCATGACCTCATCACCTCCGAGGACAAGGGAGCTCCCCTTTCCGACCAGGATATCCATCTATATCTTATGCGCCGGAACATGCAGATCGCCCGCCGGACGATCAGCAAATACCGCCAGGCGCTGCGCATACTGCCTTCGAACCTCAGAAAAGTCTAGCCCGCGCCTATGCCGCCTAAAGTCAGCGTTATCATCCCCACCTATAATTGCGCCGCGACGATCGGCGAAACGGACGTATCCGGACATCGATTTTTTATCCGCAGAAAACCGCGGGCTTCCTTCGACAGGCTCAGGATGGTTCGAAGGATGGTGAGCGAAGTCGAACCATTGCCCGTGGGGCTCCATTGACCGGGTGCGGATCAATTGAAAAAAGGCGTTCCTTCATAACGCCTTCACGGTTTTAAGAGGGAGCGCCGGCCGCCGCTAATCCCCTCTGTTTTTACCAATTCCTTGAATTCTTTAAGTAGATGCCTGGCAGGGCTTAATTTGTCTATTAGCTGCTTTGAGTTCCACGGGCATGCCCGTGGGTGAATAGCTGAGGTGTCGATATTTTGGTATCCAAATGGTAAAGTGTATGTATGGAGAATCGGGTATCGGGACATGGAGTATACCGAACGCA
>JACRHQ010000153.1 GCA_016217585.1 Candidatus Omnitrophota bacterium
CAGGAAAAAGTTTATCTAAATACCCTTTCACGCCAGGATTCAGGATTCGGCGCCGATATTTTGGTATCCAAACAATATGGTATTGCGTTCGGTATACTCCATGTCCCGATACCCGATTCTCCATACATACACTTTACCATTAGGATACCAAAATATCGACACCTCAGCTATTCACCCACGGGCATGCCCGTGGAACTCAAAGCAGCTATTAGGTATTGTGTCCCGAATTCCCCAATTCAACGAATTAGGTATTGTGTCCCGAATTCCCCTGTCCCGAATTCCCCCGAATTCCCTGCAGATATTCCCCGGCGGCGGCCACGACGGCGGGGTCGGGCTCATCGGGCATACAACATGGTCATAGTAACACCGGGTGTTGCCGTGGTCAATATTTGACTTCCATCAGCATGAGCCCCTGGGGCCTGGCGGTGTCGCCGGTGAGGTTGCGGTCTTTTGGGACGAGGATGAACCTAATGCTCCCTCTAGGCAAGCGGCCTTGACCGACCGGCTTCCCGAATTCATCAGACGTCTGGCGAATTGTAGTGTAAATTCTCCCGACGTCGGCTGAATTGTAGTGTAAATTCACCAGAACGTCCAAAGGGCCTGCTGGACTTTCCTTAACTCACGGCGCAGCGCTTCGCGCTCCTCCAGGTTCTTTTTAATGTTTTCGGGGATCTCCTTGCCCAGGTAGGTGTGCACGACCTTTTTCCCTTCGCGGCGCTGGAGGTAGTAATACTTCCGGCCGGAGATCAGACGTTCCTTGATGGTGCCCCGCGGCAACTGGGAGAGCCGGTCGTAGATCCTCTCGCGGGCGTTGAAATAATAATTTTCGCTGTGCTTTTTCCTGGCGTTTGCCATTCGTTTTAGATCGGCTAGAGATAAGGTTAAGCAGACGCTTTCTCTAACCCACTGACTTCGAAATCCTTCCCCGGCGGGCCTTGTGCCCGCCCCTACGCCTGATACCTCACTGCCAAGCCTTCGTCCAGCAACCGCTGGTTCAAGTATTCCCCGGCGGCGGCCATGACGGCAGCGCCGGGTCCGCTGTGGTCCCGAAAACTACGGGGCCGTGACGGCCTTGTGCAGGGGGCTTACATATCCCCTGCGGCGGCGCACAATTCTTTTAAAATCCTGGCGAATTCTTCTTTCGTCAGCTCGCCTTGGGCCATGCGCAGCATCGCCGCCAGCAATTTCCCATTAGGGTCATCGCAATCGATGCCGTTCAACCGCAAAAAGACCAGGGCGCTGGCCAGCGCCGCGCGTTTATTCCCGTCGACAAAGGGATGGTTGCCGCAGATATGGAAGGCATAGGCCGCCGCCATCATAAAAATATCGCTGTGAAGCCACTGGCCGGAAAAACTCGCCGGCGGCTGGGCGATGGCGGATTGTAGCAGGCCCAAATCCCGGACAGCGGCGCTTCCCCCGTAGCGCTCGATCTGGTCATTGTGGATTTCAATGACCTCCGCCAGCGTCAGAAAAAGCGGTTCCTTCATGGCCTATTCCGCCAATTTTCTGAGGGTTTTCCCGTGCTTGAGGTTGACCGCGGCCAGCGCCGACCGGAAGGCCTTCGCCCTCGCAGCCTTACGGACCGGAGAAATGATGATGTTCGTTCCGTCCGTGGCGATCTCCAGCGGGGTTTCTTTCTTGATCTTCAACAAATCCAGCACGCCTTTTTCCAGGATCAGGGCCAGGCTGTTGCCGTGGGTCGTGAGGTTCTTGATCATCGATTGCTCCTTATGTTATCACATCGTATACACAATGCATACCACACTTGTCCGGAAGCGTCAAATGATTAACAATGTCAATATTCCACCTTCACGAGCGTCAGGCCCTGCGGGCGGGCGGTGTCGCCGGCGAGGGCGCGGTCTTTTTGGGCGAGGATGGATCTGATGCTCCCTTTGGGCAAACGGCCCTGGCCGACCTCCAGAAGCGTTCCGACGATGTTGCGCACCATCTTGTAGAGAAAACCGTCGGCTTCGATATCGATATGGATAAAATCACCCTTTTTCGTGATCCCAACCCTGCGGACCGTGCGTACCGTGGTGGCCTTTTCATCCCGCGACGGGTTCGCAGCCTGGAACGATCTGAAATCATGACGGCCGACAAGCGCCTTGGCCTCTTCTTTCATCCGCCGCAGATTTAGAGGATACGGATACACCAGACAATACCGCCGTTGTAACGGGCCGCGGACGTCGCGATTCAAAATCGTGTAACGGTAAGTCTTGGAACGGACGCTGTACTGGGCGTGAAAACCGGCGAGCACCTCTTCCACCTTCAAAACCGCGATGTCATCCGGCAGGTTGGCGTTGAGCGCGCGACGCATTTGATCCGGCTTCATCGGGGAAGTCGTCTTGAAATTGGCGGCCTGGCCCAAGGCGTGCACGCCGCTGTCGGTGCGCCCGGAACCGATGAGGCGGATATTTTTGCGGAAAATCTTTTTGAGGGCTTTTTCGATCTCGCCGGCCACGGTGCGCTGGTGTCTGGCCTGGATTTGCCAGCCGTTAAAGCCGGTGCCGTCGTATTCGAGGGTGAGCTTGATATTTCGCTGCATAAAAGAAAGTGCCCCAGCAACCAGTGCCCCAGGATTAGATCTGGGAATCTGGCGACTGGAGCACTGGGGTGCTAAGTTAATTTTTGCTTAATCAGTTCTTCCGCAATCTGCACGGCATTGGTGGCCGCGCCCTTGCGCAGGTTGTCGGCCACGACCCACAGCCACAGCCCCGTTTTGACCGCCGGGTCGCGGCGGACGCGCCCGACAAAGGTCTCGTCCTTGCCTTCGGCATCGACCGGCATGGGATATAATTTATTTTTGGGATCATCGACGACACAGATCCCGGGGGATTTTCTCAACAGCGCGCGCACCGTCTCCGGGGAAATCGGTTTTACGGTTTCGATGTAGACCGCTTCGCTGTGCCCGGTCTTCACCGGCACGCGCACCACCGTGGCCGAAATCTTGATCTTGTTGTCGTGAAGGATTTTGTGGGTTTCATTGACCAGCTTCATTTCTTCTGTCGTGTACCCTTCATCATTAAAACTTCCGATATGTGGGAATACATTGAACGCGATCCGCTGGTCCATATGTCTGGGGACGTCCTTGCCGGATTGACTCGCCCACGCGCGGAACTCCTCTTCCGCCTGGACAACGCCGCCGCGCCCGCTGCCGGAAACAGCCTGATAAGTCGAGACAATAATGCGCTTGAGCCCCGCCTTCTTTTTGATCGGCGCCAGCGCGACGACCATCTGGACCGTCGAGCAGTTCGGGTTGGCGATGATCCCTTTATGCTTTTTGACGTCCGCGGCGTTGGCCTCAGGCACGACGAGAGGCACGTCAGGACGCATCCGGAAATCCGCCCCGTTATCAATGACAACACACCCGGCCTTGATCGCGTGCGGGGCGTACGTGACCGCGGCGCCCTTGTCGCCTTCGGTGCCGGCAAAAAGGGCGATATCCATCCCCTCGAAAGAATCTTCGTTGAGCGCTTCCACTTGATAATTTTGTCCGTCCACCTGGACCGTTCGCGCGCTGCGGGCAAAGACCTTCAATTGATCGACCGGAAAATTCCGCTGGCGCAAGACGCGCAGCATTTCCTCGCCCACAGCTCCGACACCGACGACAGCGACATTGTATTTTCGCATAGTGGAAACCTCACTTACAAATTTTTTACTACCAAGTCTCCCGCTTCACTCGTCGAATACCCCATCTGACCGACCAGCATCGACTTCATCCCCTTGATGACCTTCTTGACCGCAGCTTCGATATCTTGCGCGGCCTTGTCTTCTCCTAAATGCTGCAGCATCATCATCGCCGTCAGGATGGTCGCGACGGGATTCACGACACCCTGCCCGGTAAAGGCCGGCGCGGTCCCGTGCACCGGCTCGAACATGCTCACGCCTGCCGGATTAATATTGCCGCTGGGGGCGATGCCCATTCCCCCTTGCGTCGCGGCGGCCAGGTCCGTGATGATATCGCCGAACATGTTCTCGGTCACGATCCCGTCGAAACGCCCCGGGCTTTCAACCATGTAGATACAGATGGCGTCCACGTGGCAATAATCCGTGAGGACATCCGGATATTCCTTCGCCACCTCATAAAACACCCTTTCCCAAAGGTCAAAGACGTAAGTCAGGACATTGGTTTTCCCGCAGAGGGTCAACTTCGCCCGGTACCCCTTGCGGAGTTGTTCTTCGGAAAGCCCGCGCCAGGGTTGCGCGCTATGGCGCCGGCGCATCAGTTCAAAGGCGTAACGCACGCAACGTTCAACCTGCGGGCGCGAATAAATCATGGACTGGACCGCAACCTCGTCGGGGCTTCCCTTGCGCTGGAATTCCCCTACCCCCGTATAGAGGCCGCCGGTATTTTCGCGGATGACCACGTAATCGATGTCCTCGGGGCTTTTATCGCGCAGAGGTGTCCGGACGTTCTCATACAGCTTCACCGGCCGCAAATTGATGTACAAGTCCAGGGCGAAGCGCAGTTTCAGCAGGACCCCGCGCTCCAGGATCCCCGGCTTGACGTCCGGATGCCCGATGCCGCCCAAAAAAATGGCGTTAAATGCCTTTAAGCCGGCCACCGCTGACTCGGGCAGAAGCTCGCCGGTCCTTAGATAACGCTTGCCGCCAAAATCAAATTCGGCCAGATCGAGGCTGAAGTTATGTTTACGGGCAACGGCGTGAAGGACCTTGAGGCCCTCGGCGACGACCTCCGGCCCGATGCCGTCGCCGGGGATAACGGCGATTTTATAAGATTTCCTGCTCATCTATTCCTGGAATCTCTTGACCACCACACTGGCGTTATGCCCGCCGAAGCCCAGCGAGTTGGACATGGCCACATCGACCCTGGCTCGGCGCGCGGTGTTCGGGACATAATCCAGGTCGCACGCGGGGTCGGGCGTTTCATAATTGATCGTGGGAGGGATAATACCGTCGCGGATTGCCAATACCGACGCCGCGAATTCAACGCCGCCGGCCGCGCCCAGCAAATGCCCGGTCATGGATTTGGTGGAACTCATCGGGACCTTCCTGGCGTATTCGGCGAAGACTTTTTTGACCGCCAGGGTCTCGACCTTGTCATTGAGCTCCGTGGAGGTACCGTGGGCGTTGATATAGGAAATATCTTTGGGCTTTAATCCCGCGTCCTTGATCGCCAGCTCCATCGCCCGGGCGGCGCCGGCGCCGGTCG
>JACRHQ010000018.1 GCA_016217585.1 Candidatus Omnitrophota bacterium
ATGTGACATATTAAACGGGCAATTCAAGGTCAAGGTCATCACGCCCGAGGACATTATCGGCCTCAAGGTCCAGGCCAGCGTCAATGATCCCGGACGCGGCGCGCGGGACCGGGCGGATATTGAAGAGCTATTGAAACGCCACGCGGACAAACTGGATCTGAAACTCTTACGCGAATATTTCTCACTTTTTGATCGCCAGGATGAATTAGACGAACTTTTAGGAAAGATTAAAAATGCTTAGTTCCACAGAGAAACAATAGATCCTTCAAGACGCCCGCAGCGTGCAAAGAAGGGACGCCTTCCGCCAGGCACGGGCGGCCGATCCATTGCCTTCCTTTGACGCTTATCTGGAATTCCTCAATAGCGTGCATAAAATCTTCGCGCGCATATCTTCCAACCCAAACCTCACCCGCGGGCATTTCAAGCTGTAGCCCGCCTTCATGAAAATTTATTATTGACATCCGAAGTTGGAATGCTATACTTACTTCCTCTATGACACAGAAGACATACATCGCGAAGGCGGAGAGTGTTGAGCGTAAATGTTACCTCATCGACGCCAAGGACAAGGTGGTCGGCAGGGTGGCCACGAAAGTGGCGACGATCCTGCGCGGCAAACACAAGGCCATCTATACCCCGCACGTCGATACGGGCGACCAGGTGATCATCATCAACGCCGAGAAGGTGCGCGTCACCGGGAAGAAAATGCGGGACAAGCATTATCAGTATTACACCGGATTTCACAGCGGGCGCAAGGTAGTGCGTTTTGAGGAATTGATCCAGACCAGGCCCACCCAGGTGCTGCGTCTGGCCATCACCCGGATGATCCCCTCGGGGCCGCTGGGCAACAAGGTCAAGACTAAATTAAAGATTTACGCGGGGGACAAGCACCCGCACCAGGCGCAGAAGCCGATACCTTTGACAATATAGGACACAAAGTCACCACGTCACCAAGTCACATGTGACCTTGAGACATTGTGACGTGGGACATTAAAGGAGTTATATCAGATGGTAGAAGTTGTAAAATATTCGGCAACAGGAAGGCGCAAGACGTCGGTCGCCCGCGTGTGTCTTACCCCCGGGACGGGGGAGATCAAGATCAACAACCGTCCGATGGAAAAGTATTTTGTCCGCGAAACGGATCGCCTTGTTGTCATGGAACCGTTCAAGACGACCAATACGTTGGGAAAATTTGATGTCGATGTGCATGTCAACGGCGGCGGCATGACCGGCCAGGTCGGCGCCCTGCGCCTGGGCCTGTCCCGCGCCTTGTCTTTATGCGACCCCGAAAGCAAGACCGCCCTGAAAAAGGTGAATCTGTTAAGCAGAGACCCCAGAATGAAAGAGAGAAAGAAGCCGGGCCAAAAGGGAGCGCGTAAGAAATTCCAGTGGGTTAAGCGTTAATCACGAACAGACATTTTGAAGGCAATTTCAAACCTATCTCCCTCGATAAAAGAGTTGACGAGATAGGTTTTTTATTTTAATATACACACTATTCGTCGACGAATAGTCATAACTCCAAGGACGAAAGCGGGTTAGAATATTATGGCAAACGCACCAGCAACCAGGATCAATGTCGGTATTGTGGGGATCAGCGGCTATTCCGGCGGCGTTGCTTTGGAGCTTTTATTAAATCATCCGGGCGCGCGTGTCAGTTATGTCAGCGCGAACAATACGCAGGGAAAGGTGAGCGAAATCTGGCCGAAACTGGCCGGCCGCACCCCGCTTGTGTGCGAGAAGTTTGACCTTAAAAAGGCCGTTGCCCTGTGCGATGTGGTTTTTTTGGCGGTCCCGCACACGGTTTCCATGAAAATCACGCCGAAGCTGCTGGCCGCGGGCAGGCGCGTAATCGACTTGAGCGGCGATTACCGTCTCCGGAACCCCGCCGAATACGCCCGCTGGTACGGCGCCCGACACAAGGACGCGAAGAACCTCGCGAAGGCCGTTTATGGACTCCCCGAACTGTACCGTGAAGATATCCGCAAGGCAAAACTGATCGCCAACCCGGGTTGTTATCCGACGGCCGCCTTGCTCGCGCTCGCGCCGCTTTCGACGACGCACGCGAAAGTCATCGAATCGGTCGCCGTGGACGCCAAGTCCGGCGTGACCGGGGCGGGGCGCAAAGCCAAACTCCAGTTCGCCTTCGGCGAGGTCAATGAAAATTTCAGGGCGTACAAGGCGCTTTACCATCAGCACGTCCCCGAAATGGAATTGTACCTCTCCAAAGTCGCCGGGAAGAATCTGACCGTCGATTTTGTGCCGCATCTATTGCCGGTCAACTGCGGGATCCTGGAAACGATTTACGTGCGGCTTAAAGAAAAACTGACGCCGGCCGCGGTCTATAAAATTTACGGGCGTTTTTATAAAAAAGAACCCTTTGTGCGCGTCCTGGCGCCGGAGGCGCAGCCGGAGTTGCGCAGCGTCGTCGGCACCAACATGTGCGATATCGGGCTGGTCGTCAGCAAGGACGGGCGCCTGGTCGTTATCATCAGCGTCCTCGACAACCTGATGAAAGGCGCGTCGGGCCAGGCGGTGCAGAACATGAATATTATGTGCGGGTTCAGGGAAGAAGAAGGACTTCAATGAAGATTCTCAAAAACGGCGGGGTCACGACTCCCAAGGGATTCCGGGCCAACGGTGTCGCGGCGGGGATCAAGCGTTCGGGCAAGCTGGACCTGGCCTTGATTACCAGCGACGTGCCGGCGACGGCCGCGGCGGTTTTTACCAAGAATTCCATCAAGGCGGCGCCCCTGCTTGTCAGCCAAAAACATTTACGCGATCATAAGGCGCAGGCGATCGTCGTCAACAGCGGCAACGCCAACTGTTTTACCGGTAAACCCGGCCTGGCCGGCGCCCGGCGCACGACCGAGGTGGTCGGCCGGCTGCTGGATATCCCCGGCGAGGACGTGGTCGTCACATCGACAGGCATCATCGGCCGTCCGCTGCCGTTTCCAAAAATTTATAAAGCGGCCAAAGGGCTTGTCGAGGGATTGAGCGTCCATGGCGCAGAGAAGGCGGCGGAGGCGATCCTGACGACGGACACCTGCACGAAAACGGCCGCCGTCGATCTGGTCCTGGGAGGCCGGAAGGTCACGATCGGCGCGTGCGCCAAGGGCTCGGGCATGATTGCCCCGGATATGGCCACGATGCTCGCGTTTATCACGACGGACGCCGCCATCAGCGCCGGGATGTTGAAGGCGGCGCTGCTCCGGGCCAACGACCAGTCCTTTAACAGTATTACCGTCGACGGCTGCATGAGCACCAACGATATGGTCGTTGTCCTGGCCAACGGGCTTGCGCAAAACAAGCCGGTCGCCAAAGCGGGGAAAGATTTTCAGGCCTTCGTCAAGGCGCTCCATTACGTCTGCCTGGACCTGGCCAAAAAGGTCGTGCTGGACGGCGAAGGCGCCACCAAGTTTATTGAGATCCGGATCCGCGGCGCCGGCGACGAGCGGCAAGCCCGCAAGGCGGGGCTCGCGATCGCCAATTCCGTCCTGGTGAAAACCGCCGCCTTCGGCAGCAACCCTAACTGGGGACGCGTGGCGGCCGCGGTCGGGGCGCTGGGGATCGCGCGCGTGACGGAAGAAAACCTGAAGATCGGCTTCAGCGATTTCACCCGCAAGGACATCACGATCAACGTCGACCTGAACATGGGCGCGGCGGGCGCGGTGGTGTATACGTCGGATTTGTCCTGTGAATACGTGAAGATCAACGGGGAATATAATTGATGGAAAATATCATCAAAAAAGCGGCGGTCCTTATCGAGGCGATCCCCTATATCCACGCCTTCCGCCGCAAGGTCTTTGTCATCAAGTACGGCGGCAGCATCCTCGATGACCCGGCCATCCGGAAGAATATTTTTCAGGACATTATTTTCTTGAGTTACGTCGGGATCCGCACCGTAATCGTCCACGGCGGTGGGCCGCATATCAGCAGCCGCCTCAAAGACGCCGGCATCAAATCCGAGTTCCACGAAGGCATCCGCGTGACCGACAAGGCGACCCTGACGATCGTCCAGGAAGAACTGGACAAGCTCAACAAGCAGATCGTCCACGAAATCAGGGACCTCAAGGGCGCCGTGACCGGGCTCAATGGTGAGGAAAACATCGTTTACGTCGAGAAAAAGAAGGCCTCTAAAGATCTCGGATACGTGGGGACTATTACCAGTATCGAGAAGGAGGTCCTGGAGGAGCATTTGCATAAAGAATATATCACCGTCGTGTCTCCGATGGGAATTTCGCTGGAGAAACAGCCGCACAACATCAACGCCGACGAGGTGGCCAGCGCCATCGCCGGGTCGTTAGGGGCCGAAAAATTTGTTCTATTGACGAATGTGCAGGGCGTTATGCGTAACATCGAGGACCAGGGGTCGCTGCTTTCCACGCTGACGGCGGATGAGGTGACGAGTCTTATCGAGCAGAAGATCATCCAGGGCGGGATGATCCCCAAGGTGAACTCGTGCGTGGCCGCGCTGACCGGCGGCGTGCGCAAGGCGCATATTATCGACGCCCGCATCCAGCACGCGCTCTTGCTGGAGATTTTTACGGACCGCGGTATCGGGACGCAAATTATGAAAAAGTAACCAGTGGCAGAAGCCAGAAAATTGTTTTCTGGTTACAGGTTACTGGAGTCTGGTTACTCAAGTACATATGAAAAAGAATCAAATTTTTGAAGATTACGACCGTTATATCCTTTCCACGTATTCCCGCACGCCGCTCATTTTCGTCAAGGGCAAGGGGATGACGCTCGTCGATATCACGGGCAAAAAGTACCTCGACTTTTTCCCGGGCTGGGGCGTCAATAACGTGGGGCACTGCCACCCGAAGGTGATGTCGGCGGTGCGCGACCAGATCGGACGGCTCATCCATATCCCGAATAATTTTTATCATCCCCATCAGGCGAAGCTGGCCAGGGAAATTATCCGTTTGTCGTTCCCCGGCAAGGTATTTTTTTGCAACAGCGGCGCGGAAGGCTGCGAGGCGGCGATCAAATTCGCCCGCGCGTACGGCGAAGGCCGGCGTCACGGGATCATCACGATGACCAATTCCTTCCACGGCCGCACGCTGGGGGCCCTCGCCGCGACGGGACAGCCGAAATATCTGAACGGTTTTCATCCGCTGCCGCCGGGATTCAAGACCGTGCCGTTTAATGATTTTAACGCGTTAAAGGCGGCCGTCGGTGATGACACGGTCGCGGTTATGCTCGAATTAATCCAGGGCGAAGGCGGCATCCACGTCGCCGGGCAGGAATATATCCGGCAGGTACGGGAGCTGTGTACCGGGAAAGATATCCTGTTGATTTTTGACGAGGTGCAGACCGCGATGG
>JACRHQ010000156.1 GCA_016217585.1 Candidatus Omnitrophota bacterium
ATGCCCTCAATAAGGCCGGGATGCGCGCGGCCGGTGCGCACTTCGTTGAATTCCCGCCTAGCCGACTCGATTGTCTTTTTCATCTTTGTTTCCGTATCCCGCACGATCTCTTTGGTCGCCATTGTTCGCCCTCCGTCATTCCACGATTGTCCCGATAGGTTCGCCTAAAACAACTCTCTTGATATTACCTTCCTGAAGCAGATTAAACACGATGATCGGCAAATTATGGTCCATGCACATGCTGATGGCTGTGGCGTCCATGACCTTCAATTTACGCTTGAGGACATCAATGAATTTCAATTTCTTGAACTTTTTCGCTGATTTATCCACCATGGGATCTGCCGAATAGACGCCGTCGACTTTTGTGGCCTTGAGGATCACATCCGCGTTGATCTCCTTGGCCCGCAGCGCGGCCGCCGTATCCGTGGTAAAATACGGATTACCGGTCCCGGTGACAAAAATGATGACACGTCCCTTTTCCAGATGACGCATCGCGCGCCGGCGGATATAAGGCTCGGCAATGGAAGCCATCTGCAAAGCGGTCATGACTCGGGTGGGCACGCCAATTTGTTCCAGCGCGTTCTGCAGGGCGAGGCCGTTAAGGACAGTCGCGAGCATCCCCATATAATCGGCGACGGACTGGTCGAGTCCAAAACGTTTGGATTCAACGTGGCCGCGGAAGATGTTCCCGCCGCCGACAACAAGAGCGATCTCAACGCCTAAATCGTGCACTTCCTTGATCTGTCCCGCGAATGAAGCACAGGTCTCCGCATCGATCCCGTGCTGCTTGATCCCCAGAAGGGCCTCGCCGCTCAACTTGAGCAAAATGCGCTTGTAAACCGATTTTTGTTTTTTATTCAACTTCGTTGACCTTGTAACGAATAAAACGCCCGATACAAATATTTTCGCCCGTACTCGAGATGAGCGAATTCAAATAATCCTTAATCGTCTTCTTGGGATCTTTGACGAACGGCTGCTCCAGAAGAGATGCCCCCTGGATGTACACGTCCGGACTCCCCTGCTGTTTGAGCACGTCAGCGGGAACGTCCTCGCGGCCGAGATACTTCGGGTTCATCGCAGCGATATGCATGGCGACGTCTTTTGTAAACGCGCAAAACGCTTCGCTTCGCGCGACAAAATCCGTTTCGCAGTTCACTTCCAGCAAAACGCCGATCTTGTTGCCCATGTGCACGTAAGCTTCGATGCGCCCCTCTTTGACCGCGCGGCTGCTTTTTTTCGCCGCAATTTCCAAACCCCGCTTTTGCAAAACTTCTTTGGCCCGCCCGATATCGCCCCGGGCTTCTTCCAGGGCTTTTTTACATTCGATCACGCCGCAGGAAGTCAATTCCCGCAATTCCTTGATCGCTCCCATTGGAATTTCCATCTATCAAACCCTTTCCAAGATAAAAATACGTAATCGTTAATGATTATTGCTGAACGGTTGAAGTGGTGCTGGATGACTCTTCTTTGCCGGCAGTCTGTGCGACGGCTTGCTTTCCTTCAGGTGCGTCGGCCTTTTTCCTGATCGCCTCGCTGGTTAAATATTCTTTTCGGCCTTCCGCAACGCTGTCCGCGACGAGCGAAGTGATAAAACGGATGGATTTCAAGGCATCGTCGTTACCCGGGACAGGATAATCGATAACATCCGGGTCGCAGTTGGTATCAACGATAGCGACAATGGGGATCCCCAGCTTGCGGGCCTCCAGCACAGCGATTTCTTCATGCTTGGGGTCGATGATAAAAATGCCTTCCGGAAGTTTCGTCATTTCACGGATGCCGTTGAGGTTCCGCAAGAATTTTTCTTTTTCCTTGGTCAGACGGGCCGTTTCTTTCTTTTTGAGGTTGTCCCAGATGCCCGGGTCCTGGCTCATCCGTTCGATCTCTTTCATCCGTTCGATGGATTTCTTGACCGTCTGAAAATTCGTCAGCAGTCCACCGAGCCAGCGGTTGTTCACGTAAAACATTTCGGTCCGCCTGGCCTCTTCCTCGACAATGATTTGAGCCTGTTTCTTGGTCCCGACGAGAAGGAACTTCCCGCCCTTGGCCGCGACATCGCGGGCAAAATCCCGCGCCTTGTTTAAACACTGGACGGTTTTTTCGAGGTCAATGATATAAATGCCGCTGCGCTGGCCGAAAATGTATTTCTTCATTTTGGGACACCAACGCTTGGTCTGATGCCCGAAGTGAACGCCCGCTTCCAAAAGTTTTTTGATTAAATCCTCTACCATGACTTCCTCCCTGTGCTGGTTCAATAACAGGATTGGTTAATCTTCAAGCAGAATAACTCCCCCTGTTATTGTAGTTAATATTAATTTACGCCTGTTCCCATTTTCTCCTTTGAAATTTTTGGATAGTATACCCAATAATCGTTTTTTTTGCAACTGTTTTCGTTCCTCGGGGATGATATATCACCCCCGAGGATTACAAATCGGTCGCAAATTGCAGGGCATATAACTTGCTGTACAACGGACACGCCCCCAAGAGCTGTTCGTGAGTCCCCATCCCGACAATCCGCCCGTGATCCAGGACCACGATCTTGCTGGCCTTTTGGATCGTAGACAACCTGTGGGCTATGGCCACGACCGTTCTTCCCTGCATCAGCTTGTCAAGCGCCTCCTGGACATAACGTTCGGATTCCGAATCCAGCTGCGAGGTCGCTTCGTCGAGAATCAAAATCGGCGGGTTCCCCAAAATCGCCCGGGCAATGGCGATACGCTGTTTCTCGCCTCCGGACAACCGGAATCCGCGGTCACCGATGACGGTATCATACCCATCGGGCATTTTCATGATAAACTGATGGGCAAAGGCCATGCGGGCGGCAGATTCGATCTGCTGCTGATTGGCCTGCACATTGCCGTAAGCGATATTGGCCCGGACCGTGTCATTAAACAAAATGGTTTCCTGTGTTACGATCCCGATCTGCCGGCGCAGCGAACGAAATGTCACCTCACGCACATCAACCCCATCAATAGCAACGGAACCCTTGACGGGATCATAAAAACGCGGGATCAGATTGACCAGCGTGGTCTTGCCTGTCCCTGTGGGCCCGACGATGGCGGCGATTTCTCCTTTTTTAACTTCAAGATTGATGTCCTTGAGGACAATTTGTGAATCATCCGCGTAACGAAAATCCACATCGGTGATCCTGACAGATTCTTTCATCTCGGGGAGGTCAATGGCATCGGGACGTTCAATCACGGTCGGGTTGGCATCCAGCACTTCATAAATCCGTTCATTGGCCGCCAGCGCCTGCTGGATAAGGCCGTTGACATTGCCCAGTTTCTTGATCGGACTGATAATCGACATGATGGACCCAAAAAATAAAATAAAAACGCCGAACGACAACCCGCCCTGGAGGACGACCCGACCCATCCATAAAATAACAGCCACCCCGCAGGCGGCGCCGAAGATCTCGGTGATCGGCGGGATAACCAGAAGCCGCTTGATCGACTTCATGCGAAGCTTATAATAATCGTGATTTTTTTGTTTAAACCGGCTGCTTTCATAATCCTCCATGCAAAACGCCTTCACCAGCCGGATGCCGGAAATCGTCTCCACCAGCAGCGTATTGATGTCCGCCATTTTTTCCTGTGTCCCCCTGGAAATCTTGCGCAGGCGCCGCCCGATCTGCGCCATGGGGATGCCAAGCAGCGGAAAAACGACGAACATCACAAACGCCGCTTTCGGATAAATCGAAAACGCGATAACGACGAACATAATGATCATAAACGTCTGGCGGAACAGATCCGTCAGCCCGTAGGAAACGGCGTTTTCGACGACATTGACGTCGTTGGTGATCCGCGAGATCAATTCTCCGGTCCTTTTTTTGCTGAAATAATCCAGCGAAAGGCCCTGGATCCTGGCATAAAGCTGAGAACGGATATCGCGCATGACGGCCTGGGAAAGGTCGCTCATCAGATATTGGTAGGCAAAAACAAGGGCATTTTTCAGAAGAAGCGCGACAATGACGATAACCGGGAAAACGCCGAATAACGATTCCGGGGTCATGGCGTTAAGATGTTCGACAATCCGGGTAATAAAGGCAGGGAGATGGCCGGGAACAACGATCGGTTTATTACCAAAAATCCGGTCCGTCATGGGGACCAGCAGAGAAAGCTGGATCCCTTCAAAGGAACTGGCGATGAGCATGGTGACGACCGCCACCGTAAAAAGCCTGGTGTGGTTTCTTAAAAATTGAAGCAGCTTGAAATAATTCTTCATAACTCCAGCGTTTTAAACAAGTTAAAATCCCTACGGAAGAATGATTTCTTCGAATCGGGGAGGCAATATTAGCATGCCGATTGACTTTTGTCGAGCCATTTGTTATAGTGCTCCCCGTGAAAAAAATTAAAATCGCCATTGTTGGAATCGGGCATTTAGGTTCCAGGCACCTCAAGGTCTACAGCGAACTGGACAAACAGGCCGAGCTGATCGGCGTCTGTGACGTCCAGAAAGAACGCACCCTTAAGCTGGCCAACCATTATAAGGTCCCCTATTACACCGATTACCGGGAACTGGCCGGCAAAATCGACGCGGTCAATATCTGTGTCCCCACCCGGCTCCATTTCGAAGTTGCCAGGTTTTTCCTGGAAAATCATATTCATACCTTTATCGAAAAACCGATCACAACCACCATCGCCCAGGCCGAGGGACTGACCGCCCTCGCGAAGAAAAAGAAATTAAAATTGCAGGTCGGCCATATCGAGCGGTTCAATTCCGCTTTTCAGTCGATCAAACATTTTACGCGCAATCCCCTTTTTATCGAATGCCACCGCCTCAACCGGTTCCCCAACCGCTCGCTGGATATCGGTGTTGTCATGGACCTGATGATCCACGATATCGATATCGTCCTGGGGGTCATCAATTCTCCCATCCGCCACATTCACGCCGTCGGGATCAACGTCCTTACCGATCGCGAAGACATCGCGAGCGTGCGTATCGTTTTCAACAACGGCTGCGTATGCAACCTGACGGCCAGCCGCATTTCCGAAGATGTCATGCGTAAAATCCGTTTGTTTCAAAAAAACAGCTATATTTCCCTCGACTATGTCGCCCAGGAAGCGTACATCTATAAAAAGCACGGACAACAGATCCTCAAACACAGCCTCCCCATTGAAAAGGAAGAGCCGCTGCGCAAGGAGTTGGAACATTTCCTCGAATGCGTCCGGGAAGACAAAACCCCGCTTATCTCCGGCAAAGAAGCGACCGAAGCGCTCAAAGTGGCCATGACCATCACCGATCAGATATGGGACAACCGCAAAAACATTTCGTTATCGTAGCCGGTGAGGCCTCCGGTGACCTGCACGCCGCCCATCTGGTCGATGAGTTGAAAAGAATCGACCCGGCGCTGACCTTCTCCGGCGTGGGCGGCGCCCGCATGCGCGCCAGCGGCGTCGAACTCTACCACGACATGTCTTCGCTTGCCGTCGTCGGTTTTTTTGAAGTCCTGAAACACTACCGGGAAATCCGCGAAGTTTTTAACCTTATCCTGAAAAAAATCGGCACGGTCAGGCCGCAGGCCGTCATCCTGGTCGATTATCCGGGGTTTAACCTGCGCCTCGCCAGGGAAATCAAAAAACGGGATATCCCCGTCATCTATTACATCAGCCCACAGGTCTGGGCGTGGAAAGCAAACCGCGTCCGGCAGGTTGCGCGATATGTCGACAAAATGCTGGTCTTCTTCACCTTTGAAAAAGAATTCTATGCCCGCCGCGGCATCGAGGTCGATTTTGTCGGGCATCCCCTCATCGACGTTGTCCATCCCGCGACTTCCAAAACCGAATTCCTGAAGACACACGGACTGTCCGCGGACAGATTGACGATCGGCCTTTTGCCCGGGTCACGGCAAAACGAAATCCGCAACTTACTGCCGGTCATGCTGGAAGCGGCTGACATCCTGCGCCGTGAATTTACACAAATCCAGTTTATCGTCCTCAAGGCCCATACCATTGACCGATCGTTGCTGGACCCTGTATGCGCACGTGCCGCCTGTCGTCCCGTCATTATCGAAGAAAAAACTTATGACGGGATTAACGCCTCGGACCTGTGTATGGTCGCCTCCGGCACGGCGACTCTGGAAACCGCCATCCTGGGAAAACCGATGGTCATCATTTACAGGACATCTCTTTTGACGTGGCTGTTGGCCAGATGTCTGGTCAAAATCCCGCATATCGGCTTGGTCAACGTGGTCGCCGGTAGAAAAGTGGTGCCGGAATGTGTTCAATTCCAGGCCAGGGGGGAGAACATCGCAGCGGAATTAAAAAGAATGTTCACAGATGAGATGCAGATTAGCGACATCAAGGCAGATTTGCAAAAGGTCAGGGAAGCCCTCGGCCCGGGCGGATCAACGCAACGCTCAGCCAGGATCATTTACGCGACAGCAATCCTTGGAGATCGAAGCATTCTTGAGGCAGACAGATGACGGGCTTGGTCAGGATGCCCGCTTGCGCACTAAATCTCTTTTTCTTTTAGAGAAGTTCAAAAGATTTTACAGGCAGCCACCCCATTTTGCCGTCGGGCCGCCCGATCTTTGCCCAATCCTCTTCCACTTTCAACAACTTGATACGCGTGCCGGCGGACAATGTAAAATGCGTTGTCGCGTCCGCGCGCGGTTCAAATTTCGCCTCACTTGACTTGACAACGATTGCGAGGCTTTGAGAAGTATCCCATTTTATCCCTAACGCTCCAAATAATAAAATCCATGCCGCCGCCAGGACACTTAAAACAACCGTGCGTATTCTTGCCGGCCACTTGAGGTACAACGACAAAAGATGGAGACATCCCAGCAAGCATCCGAGGACAAACAGCATGACGACCATTTCTCCCGTTGTATAAAACTGAATAAAGCTGTTCAGCAGTCGATCTGCCCAATTTTCTGCCGGCTGGATTGCCGGCTCTTGTATCCGGGCCAAGGCATACCGGTAGTTATAGTTCAAATCACTGTCCCGCGGGATTAACCGGCGCGCCTTCTCATAATTCAAGATCGCCCTGCCCAGGTCCCCCTGCTTAAAATAACTGTTCCCCAAATCATAATACAACGCCCCGCTTTCTTTCCCGGCGTCCACAATCGACTGATACTGCGCGGCGGCGCTATGAAAATCCTCCGCCTTGTAAGCCGCGCCGGCAGCGACAAAGCCGGCGATGGCCTGCCCGTCTGTCATGGGCCCCGTATTTGCCGGCACGGCCGCGCAGGCCACGTCGGCAATGGGAAAAATAAAACCCCAGATGACTGCGCACAAAAGGCGCAACAAATTCCCGATCATTTGATCAGCCTTTCCAGTGCATCAATCAGGCGTTCGTGCTGGTCATAACTCTCCCGCATCCGTTCCACGTTGATTTCTGCAGGAGCGTAGCGGACGGCGTCGCACTCCTCGAACACCTTGCGGATTTCTTCCATGCGCCGCTCATCCAGACGTCCCGCCAGCTTCACCTGGACGGTTTCCCGCGTGACCTCGCCGGGCGATAAATGCAATTTATTACCGAGATATGCCTGCCATGTTTTGAACACAATATCATAAAATTTCAGGGTATTTTTTAACCCCAAAAGATGTCTTGCTTCGTTCAGCCCGCGTCTGGCTTCGCGCGGGGCCCGCAGCCGCCGGGCATACACAATATCCGTTTCAAGTTTGTGGGTCCGCTGGTACATGAGGAAAAGAAAAAACCACACGCCAAACAATATCAGAACAACAATAAAAAACCACGGTGAAGTGTAAAATCGTTTACCGATGGAATAAAACTCCCCCGGGCTTTCTTTGATAAACACGATGTCCTGACCCAATACTTCCGGCCGCAGGGTTTGCCCAGGCAGGGATTCACCGGCCACAACCTTCAACGCCTGACCTCCCGCCGGCGGTTGGTGAACCGTAATCGGGAAGGGTCCAAAGGGAATCGTTTGATAACGCCCCAAAGACGGGTCGAAATAAGAAAATTGTACCGCTGGAATCTGTGTCAGCTGGTCAGATTCAGGGATAAGGACCTGTTCCAGCTTTTTGGTCCCGTCTTCTTCCTTAATTTGCGGGTCATAAACCTTGAATCGGTCCAGTTGGGTATATGCCGGCGGCCCAGCCGCCTTGATATTTCCCTTTCCGGACAGGTTCATCTTTATCGTGATCGGGTCGCCGACATTGACCTCGGCAGGGCCCGCGGTCGCGTCGAAATGGAATTGTCCAACGGCCCCCGTAAAATCGGCGGGTTTACCCT
Source organism: Candidatus Omnitrophota bacterium (assembly GCA_016217585.1). GTDB lineage: Bacteria > Omnitrophota > Gorgyraeia > Zapsychrales > Zapsychraceae > UBA10015. The sequence goes on from JACRHQ010000156.1 coordinate 8,200, forward strand.
CCTCGGGCAGAGGCAGGACCGTCAACGCCGTTGTCTTGGATTGAAGCGCCAGAGGCCGTTTTTCATAACGGTCAAAAAAAGAATTAAAAAAATCGTCGTTAAAAAGCCCGCCGCCCAATGGCGAACGGCCGGCCGCGGACGAGGTCCTCACCACCAGATTGCATTCCAGCTTCGCGGGCCCGAGCGTCAACTCACCGACCCTCGTCGGATAAACCGTCGTATCGAATTCAGCGATGTGGTAGCGCACGCCGTTGATGACTTGATCGTACTGTTGCGGCTGCGGGGTTTTTGCCACCTCAATCCCCGGCTGGCTTAATTCCGGGAAACGCACATCAGCGACCTGCACGTCGGCTATAAACAGAAGAATTTTTACCGGCAACGGTTCGTTGAGGTACACTTTGTCTTTGGGAACCTTCAGGGCAAGGAATATTCTGTCTTCCAGACCGGCCGTTTCCTCTGGTTGCCCCGCGGACTGTCCCTGCGGGGTTGGGCCGGCAACAGCGCCTGCGGCATCGACCACGTCCATTGTTACCGGTTCGCTTGAGTATGTTTTCCCGGCGATGTCGATTGTCAGGGAAGGGATCGTAAAACGGCCCACTTTAAGCGGCACAATGGAATACATAAACGATTTCGACGTGGAATATTGCCCGTTGACAATCGAGACCCGTGTCGCCGGCCCCAGATAACGTATATCCAGACCATCCACCGAAGAAACCGCCGGTGTCTGGACGTCCTGCGAGCCTTCCACGGTCAGCGTCAACTGCGCGGAAGAGCCAAGGGCGATTTTTGTCTGGTCAACTTCAGCGGTAAAACGGATATCCTGCGCGAAAACAGCCCTCGCGCATAAAACCGCGCCGCAGACAATAATGCTGAAAGTTCGCCGATACCTCATAACTTTACCAATCCTTTAAGACCGGGCGGGATTCCCCCTTGTTCTGGAACACCTTCAATAACCCGCGCGGCTCTTCAGCTTGCTGATAACTTTGCAAAATCCGTTCGGCCTCTTCTTTGGTCAAATCCCTGCTGTTGCCGACGGTAGCCGAAGCAGCCTGACCCTCATGCTCTTCGGCCGGTTGGCCGGATTCCTTCTTCTCTTCTGAAGTTTCAGGTGCCGCAGGCTCTTTGTCTTCGGAAGTTTTTTTCTGTTGCTCCTGACCTTGTTCCGAAGCCTGATTTTTTTGATCTTCCTTTGACCCTGAATCCTGGTTTTGCTTTTCCTTTTGCCCTTTGGAAGATTGCTGCTTTTGTTCCTGCTTCAGGCGCTCCAGTTCTTTTTTGACAAATTCATAATTATATTGCGCGTCCTTGTCGGTTTTGTCAAGGCGCAGAGCGCTCTCAAAATGCCCGAGCGACTCCTGCAACGCCTGGACCGCTGCGCCGGTATCTTTTGTCTCGTGTCCGATCCCGGACTGATACAACGTATTGCCCAGGTTATAATAAGCCTTTTCTTTCAGACGCGGGTCATCACCTAATAATGCCTTTTGCAAATGCTGGATCGCCTCCGGATAATGTTTTTGCTTATAAAAAGCCGTTCCCGCGTTGAAGTTGACGATGGCCGATTCCGGGTTGTTCTTCAACGCCTCTTCATAACGACGCCCGGCGTCTTCAAAATTTCCTTGGCTGTAAAGACGGTTGCCGTCGCGCACGGATGTGGCCGGCGAGGCGGCCCACGCCAAAGGAGACGCCATGGAAGATAACCCAAGCAACAAATAAATAACGCGCATACCCGTCATCTCTTTGGCCCTATGCTTAAACACGTCTCAGTCAACAACAAAAGGAAAGCTATCGCCAGCGGGATCTGGAAACGGTCGTAATAGCGTTTTTGCATTTTCTGGTCGATATCCCGCCTTTCCCATCCCGACAACTCATGGTCATAGATAAAATCCAGGCCAAACTCCGCGCCGCCGGCGCGCACGTACATCCCGCCCGTTTCAAGGGCAATCTGCTGCAACAAATTCTCATTGAGCCGGGATTTGACATAATTGCCGTTATGATCCTTCAGGAATTCCGTTTCTCCCTTTTCATTGACGAACTGGATCAACTCCCCTTCCGGCGTCCCGATCCCGATACAGTAAATTTTAATCCCTTTTTCCTTCGCTTGACGGGCGGCGCTTAAAGAGTCTCCCTCCAGGTCATCGCCGTCGGTAATGATAATGACGGCCTTATACTGGTTCGGCGTCTGGTCATAACTGCGGACCGCCTCCTCGATCGCGCGCGACAAATTCGTGCCGCCGCGGCCGACCGTCTGCGCGTCCAGATCGTTGAGGCTCAAAAGGAACCCGCCGTAATCGACCGTCAACGGGCACGCCATGACCGCGTCGCCCGCGAAAGCGATCAATCCGATGCGGTCGCCTTTTAATTTCCTGACAAGATCCTGCACCGCCAGTTTGGTGCGCTCAAGCCGGTTGGGTTTGACATCGCCGGTCAACATGCTCCTGGACGTATCGACAACGACCAGGATATCCAGCCCGTGGCGCTTGACCTCCTGCCACTCGAAACCCCACTGGGGCCTGGCCAATGCCAGGATCGAGAGCGCGCCCGCCGCCATGATCAGAATATTTTTCCACACCCACCGCTGACGGAGGATCGCCGGGACCAAATCTTCCAGCAAATGACTCTGGGCAAAGCGCTGCAAGATTTTTTTGCGCCGGGCACCCCCCCACCACAGGAATATCCCCAGGGCGGTCAAGACCCAGAACAAATGAAACATCACCGGTTGCGCGAAACGCATGGCAGTTTAAGGTATTTTTAAGAAAACGGTGTTAGACAGAACAAGTTCAGCCAGCAACACGGCCAAGGCGACCAAAAGCACGCGGTCAAAAAGCTCGTCGTATTGAAGATATCCCACCTGCCGGATCTCGGTCTTGTCCAGCTTGTCGATCGTCTCATAAATCTTGCGCAGCGATTCCGTGTCGGTGGCGCGGAAATATTTCCCGCCGGTGGTGTCCGCGATCTTCTGCAGCACCGTTTCATCCAGGTCGCTAAGGACCCTCTGATAGACTTTGCGCCCCATAAAATCCTGAACGGGAAACGGAACATAACCTTTCGTCCCCGCCCCGATCGTATAAACCTTGATGCCCACCGCTTTGGCCGCTTGCGCCGCCGTCAAGGGATCGATCTCGCCGGCGTTATTAACCCCGTCCGTCAGGAGAATGATGATCCTGCTTTTGGCCTTGCTGTTCCGCAAGCGGTTCAGCGAAGAGGCGATGGCCGAACCGATCGCTGTGCCGTCGGCGATCATCCCCAGCCGGACCCGTTGCAGGTTCGCCGCCAGCCACGCGTGGTCCGTCGTCAACGGACAGACCGTATACGCGAGCGCGGCAAATGTGACGAGCCCGATCCGGTCGTTGGGGCGGTGTTCCACGAATTCGTTGACGACTTTTTTGACGATATCCAGACGGTTGTAGCGCTCGTTACCGGCCGTAAAATCCTCGCCGGCCATGCTGCCCGAAGAATCGACCGCGAGGATAATGTCGATCCCTTCCGAACGCTGGACGGTTTCCTTAAGCACCAAACGCGGGCCGGCCAGAGCGACGATGACCAATACCAGGACGACCGCCCGCATCAACGATGGCACGAACCGGAACCGGATTTTCCAGGAAACGGGGAGGCCCTCCACCAATTGCTTCGAGGAAAACCGGATACTGCCCGTCTCCCGGCGCCCGCGTAAAATATATATTCCCCACAGAACAGCGGGAATGAATGCCAGGATCCAGGGGGTTTTAAACACCATGAGCGTCTTTATTCAAAACGTTTTCGTTTGGCTTGGTCTCATCGACAAGCCGCCGGCCCAGCAGGGTTGTCTTTTGGGCTTCCGCCGCTTGCGGCAAATAGCGGGCGAATTTCACCATGTCGCAGGAATCCAGGAATTCTTTTAAAATATTATTCGCCGCCCCGCTTAACTGCGGGAACCCCCGCAAAGACACCAGGAATTCCTCGCTGGTCATCTCCGGCGCGCGGATCTCAAAGCGCTCCTCAAAATACCGGCGGATGATATCCGACAGGGTCAAATAATATGTCTCCCACTGGCCGTCCCGGAGCAAATTGCCGTTGGCGAGACTCTCCAGCCGCTGATACGCCCTCTCCCACGGCGCCAAAACAACGCCGGGCTTGGGGATCATGGCGGCGCGCCGACGGCGCGTCTTGTTCCAGCAATAGACAGACGCAACCTTCAACACTACAAAAAAAACGACAAGCCAGATCCAGCCGTAAGACGGCAAGACGAGCGGCGGCTTGACATCACGCAAATCTTCAGCAAAGCCCGTTTTCCCCTCTGTGAGCCACTGGAGCGCCGGCAGAAGGACCATCCTTCGATTGAAATTCTTTACCTTCATACACGCAACATCCTTTTACGCCGGCGCTTCATAAAAAAACCGGCCAGCGCCTGGCTGTACGCCGTATCCGTGTAGAGGTCGATCTGGTCGATCCCCACCGACTGGAACAGTTGTTTGCGCCGCTGCAACCGGGAGGCGTTATCGCGCTGGTAGCGCTCACGGATTTCCCGGCTGGAAGAATCAATATGCGTCACCTCCCCGCTTTCCGCGTCCTGGAGGGCGATGATCCCGCATTCAGGCATCTCGGTCTCCCGGCGGTCGTTTAAGGTCACGGCGATGACGTCATGATGTTTGTTGGTCACCGACAAAATTTTCTTAAAGTCTTCGCTTCCTTTCCCGACGGCAGGCGTCGCGTCCGACAAAAAGTCCGAGATAATAAAGGCGACGGTTTTTCGCCGGGCGACGCGGTTGAGATATTCCAGGGCCTGGGCAATGTCCGTAGCCCTGCCCCGCGGCTCATAACCCAATACCTCGCGGATAATACGCAGGACGTGTTGCAGGCCTTTGCGCGGCGGGATGAATTTCTCGACGCGGTCGGTAACAATCATCAGCCCCACGCGGTCGTTATTGCGGATGGCGGCAAACGCGAGCGTTGCCGCAATTTCGGTCGCCAGCTGGCTTTTGAACATCTGGCGTGAGGCAAAGCGGCAGGACGCGGACAAGTCGACCAGGATCATCACGGTCAATTCCCGCTCTTCCATGTATTTTTTGACGTGCGGCTTGCCCGTGCGGGCGGTGACGTTGCGGTCGATGGTGCGGATATCATCGCCGGTCTGGTACTCCCGGACCTCCTCAAACTCAATGCCCTGGCCCTTGAAAACGCTGTGATACTCGCCGGCAAACACATCCGTGACCAGACGCGAGGTCGTGATCTCGATACGCCTTACCTTGCGCAGAAGTTCCCGGGGGATCATCTTTACGGCACTTCGATCTCGTTAAAAATGATTTTAATGATGTCTTCGGAAGTTTTTTCTTCAGCCTCGGCCTCATAACTGACGATAATCCGGTGGCGCAACACGTCCAGGCCGATGGACTTGACGTCCTGCGGCGTGACATATCCGCGCCCCTGCAAAAACGCGTACGCCTTGGCCGCGACCGCCAGATAAATACTCGCCCTCGGCGAGGCGCCATAATGGATCAGGTTCTTGATATTTGCCAGGCGATAGGTCTGGGGGTTACGGGTGGCGTCCACAATATCCACAATATATTTCTGGATTTTCTCATCGACATAGATCGCGTCCACGACACCGCGCGCCCGCAGAAGGTCTTCAGGATGGATGATCTCTTTGGTTTCAATCGCCGATTTTGTGAAAGCCATCCGTTGCAAAATCTTGAGTTCTTCCTCTTTGGACGGGTAATCGACCTTGACTTTAAGCATGAAACGGTCCACCTGGGCCTCGGGCAACGGGTAGGTCCCTTCATGCTCAATCGGGTTTTGAGTCGCCAGGACCAAAAACGGCTCGGGGAGTTTAAAGGTTTCCTCACCGATGGTCACCTGACGCTCCTGCATCGCCTCCAGAAGGGCGCTCTGGACCTTGGCCGGGGCGCGGTTGATTTCATCGGCCAAAATGATGTTGGCAAAGATCGGTCCCTTCTTGACCTGGAACCCGCCGGTACGCTGGTCAAAAATGAGCGTCCCGGTCAAGTCGGCGGGCAGCATGTCCGGTGTAAATTGTAGACGCTGGAATTTGGCTTTAATCGTAGCAGCGATCGTTTTGACGGCGGTCGTCTTGGCCAGCCCCGGCACCCCTTCCAGAAGGATGTGTCCGTTGGCCAACAGCCCGACCATCATACGCTCCAGAAGATTCTTCTGGCCGACGATGACTTTCTGCGTCTCCATCAGGATGGCTTCAACGCAGCCGCTTTCCTTTCGGACGCGCTCATTAAGGACGGTTATTTCGGAAGTTGTCATATGTTCCTCCCTTCGGCTGATATTATATACTACTGGAAATAAATATCTACGCGCTGAACTTTATTCTTACGGATTTCTTGTGAATGCGGAGGCGGTATAAACGAAGAAGCGAGCACGACCGGCTGCGGCGAATGCGGGTATGTCAGATGGATTTCTTTAATACTGGCCTTGTACGTATCCCGGCGTTTGGGATTATGATACACAACAAGCGTTGACCCCAGGAACAAAAACGCGTACACATGGGCGGGAAGACGGACAGTCATTTTCTGCGAAGATTGATTTATATATTCCAGGACGGTCGGCCGGCGGGTAAACAGCCATCCGGGCAAAGCCGGTTTGAACTGCAGGCACAATTCACCTTCTTTTATCCCGCACCCAGTCCCGCCACAAGGCGGGACGGGCGGGATTCCGCCCAACGGACGGAATCCTGAAAAATCAGGTGCCACGGGCGCAAGCCCGTTGGGCTCCACAAAAAATGGCCTGGGGCCGACATTCATCAAGAGCCACATATGCAAGAATTCAGACGTGCTCCCCGAAAGACGCGCGACGAATCCCCGGCCGTGTAACGATTTGTCCTCGTGGGCGCTGCTGACCAAAAATGAGGAATTCTCCAGGATGCTGCGGCCGTAGCGCCCGGGCTTCAGGAAAGGGATCAGGACATTCCGGAAATTCTCAAAAAACTCTTCATGCAATCCCGCCCGCAGAAGTTCCAGAAGAAATTTATATTCCATGTGGAGCCAGATAGACTCATTTTCCAGCCAGCCGGGAGGAAAAATCCGCGCGCGGCCGATCTCTTCGGATTCGCCGGAAAGATCGGCATTGACCTTGTACATCTTCAAAGGTTTGTCAAACAGGCCGCTGTTTCGCACTTGCTGATAAAGTTTGCGCGCGGCCGCGGCGTCTTCGACGGTCCGCAAGGCGTGGACATATCCTTCCAAAAATGCCGGCAGGGCGTGGCGCCTGAACTTAAGCGGCCAGACGTGTTTGCCGTCCGGCTGGCGTTTGTACTCGGTCACCTCGTGATAAAAATACGTGGCCAGCCGTCCTCGCGCGTCTTTGGCTGAAGCCGCGGCTTTTTGTGCGCGCGCCAGCGCCAGCGCCAGGAATTCCCGGATTTCATTAACAGAAAACCCCTTTTCCTTCCCGTCAATGCCGTCGATAATCTTGCGCCGGTATTCTTCCTTTAAGTCATTGGACTTCAGCCAGTATTCCAGCGGATCTTCTGCCGCCGCGAGAACCGATTTTAATCCGACGATAAAATCAGCCAATTCCTCAAAAACCAGAATCGTTGCCTCACCTTTGAGTTCCAGCTCGGCGATGGCCTCCAATAAAAACCGACAGGTTCGTTGGATTTCAAAAGTTTCCGAAACCGATGACCCCAGAAGCCCGGGCAACCCGTTTAAAGCGTCGTACCAGTCGGGCTTGTCCGCCTCCATCTCGACTCCCGTCCCGCCGGGGTCCAGTGTGGCGATTTTGTTGGCAATAAGACAAAGGACCTTTACAAAAAGGGTCGTGTGGTAAATATCTCCCTCCCCTTGCCCCTCACGGAGGAAATGTCCTTTAAGCGGTTTGTCCTGATGGACTTCTTTGGCGACCGAATGGTACTGGCGCACTCCCTTGTCCGTCAAGATATAACGCTGCGCCCTCGGTAAAACATAATGGGTATTACGATAGAAGCTGAATGTTTTGCAGCCAAGAAGAACCCCGCGCAAATCCTCCGGATACAGGGCCAGATAGCTTTCGATCAAATCCAGGTTGTACGTCCAGTGGTCGCTCCAGAAGCCTTCCCCGTGGTCGGCCGTTTCCTGACGCCGGCAAAGCTCCAGCACGCGGTCCAGAAATACCCGGGGCTCGACCGCGAGTTTAATCTTCCGGCTGTCGATGAAGCGGAACAGGTCGCCCGGAGCAAAACTTTTGTGAAGGAACTCTTTTAACGCCGCGCGGCTCTGCGGCAGGACACACCGGTCCAGGAGCTCGCCGAGTTTTTCAGTGTTCGCCAGATGGAATACGGTCCCCTTAACGATCAGCGGATTATACCCGTCGGCCTGGACGAGGTTCAGGAAACTGACGACATGGCTGTCGCGCACATCCATATTGAACCACGCGTCATTGCGCCGGTTCTGGTTGACGTCACGGTAATTGCCGTTCCCTTGAGAATAAAAGGTCGGGGCGACCACAAAATAATTATAATCGCGTTCCGGGTCACCGTGTTTACGGCTGTACATGTTGAAAACCCCTGGTCCGTCCGCCGTCTTCACCGAAACCGGCAGCCCGCCGCGCAAGATATTGTCCAGGAACGTCTGTCCAGTGTACAAATCGAAGGATTTCGAAGAACTCCGCGTCAGAGCATAACCCCGGATCCCGTCGATGATTTCCTGATTGCGGGATGCTTTCTGCGCGACGAATCCATCTTTGCCCATGACCTGGCGGACGATCTGATTAAGCCCACCAACGTCCGGGACATAGCCAAACAAGGAAACGATTTCCCTTTCCCCCCCGGCCTTCAGGATGAACCGGCTATGGCTCAATACCGACGGCATACGATTACTGGTCTGCTGGCTGGAACCTTTAGCGAGATTGCCGGCCATAAACTGCTGCGGGGCCAGAAAATCCAGAGTCGCGCCGAAGACCCGCGAAGCTTCCACGATCGGGTCCAGGAGTCCGGCACTTTGATCTTCCAGATCAAAACTGAAGAAAAAATTTCCCTCATCAATACGGGTCACCTGCGGCGTATCGGAGATTTCAACAGTCAAATTATAATACGGGGCCTTCTGTCTGACGTTACCGACGTGAACCCAGGCCTCCCCCGTGCGTGACATGTTTTTGAGGACCCAATCCTTCATCCCGTACGGGACGATCAAAGGCAAACCGTCGACCATCTCCACGGAGCAGGACTTTTTACATTTATTGATGACCGTAACGCGCCGCACCAGCGCGGAATAGGGCTCTTCAGGCATCGTAAAATAATTCACGCGGGCCTCCAGCCCCAGGTCCAGGTTGGTTTCAATCAGAGTCAGATCATGGGGGGAGATGGACATGCGCTGACGCTTTTTGAACTCCGTGCCAGGCAGATGGTTCTGGAAGGGCTCCCAATAAACCGTTTTTGAGCCGCGGCGGACTTTGACAAAGGTCCGGAACCCCTGCAAGGCCGTCAGACGGCAGGCCTTATTGGCCGGCTGAAACTCCACGATCGCCTTGTCTTTGGATTCGACGCCAAAACTGGTGATGGCCTGTCCGCGGTTGACGTAAAATACCCACATCGGGGTGCCCCACGTTCCGGCAATGCCCGGGAAAAAGTTGCTGAAGGGCTTGGCGAGGTTATAATTATCAATCCGGAAATTCCCTTCTTGATCCAGGGAATATCCGGGCACATCGGTACGGCCCATAGCGTCATATCTCCTGTACTGTCTACTCAATACGGTCTCTTGGGGGCACGAAACAAATTATAAAATCCGGTCAGCTTCATCCAAAGGTAGTCGATCCGGTCGTCTTGATTGCTAAAACGTACACGCTTGAGCTCATACACATCATGGTTTAAACGGTCATACCCTCGATTCGTGGTACAGGCGCCCTCATAACCGGACTGTTGAACGATCCGCTTGGCTTCTTCCGTGAATCCACCGTTGGGATAGGCGAAATTGGCAACTGTCACACCCAATTCTTGCTCAAGCCTGTCCTTACTGCCCTTGATTTCCTCGACGAGTGTTTTACCAAGAATCCCGGGAAGATACGCGTGCCGGCGCGTATGACTGCCGATTTCAATACCTTGCGCCAACATCTCCTTCATCTGCGCCGTGGTCAAATATCCTTCGTCATTCAAAACATCCGTAATGACAAATATTGTTGCCGGAAAATCATATTTTCTTAGAATGGGGAAGGCGTATTGGTAATTATCGGCAT
>JACRHQ010000159.1 GCA_016217585.1 Candidatus Omnitrophota bacterium
ATCTTGATCAATTCTTCCTTCGTCTTCTCTGTCAGCATTACTCCGTCGACCATGATTCCATTATTCGACGAAAATCCCAGTAACGCAAAAACTTTTTGACTTTTTTACGTCACGCATCTGAGGTGCCCGCTAAACATTTACGAAAATACAAGGGAAATTTCACGGACTTCAAACGGCAAGCATATATTTATCAACGACATACAAGGCGAACGGGAAAGCGCAGGTAAAGGCGGGCGAGACGGCGTTGAGGACGTGCACACTGTGACGGTCCCCTTCCACGACAAAGTCCTGGACCAGTTGGCGACTACGCTGGTCCAACAGCTGGGCGCGGATGCCGGGTAAAGTATGTTCCGTAAATCCTTCGGGATCAATATGGCGCACCATGTGACGGGCCAAATCGACCATGTAACGTTTGTTGTACTTCCTCATTTCTTCCAAAGCCAGGTCGCGGAACCCGAAATTGTTCGCGGTAAAAAGCCGGGCCTCCTGCAGGCAGATCTCGAGGAATTCATTCAGCGAAAAGTTGGCGAGGCGTTCGTAATTCTCCCGCCAAAAGGCGGGGATCGCGGTCGGGCCGATCTTGATCTCGCCGGAGGCCGTCTTGGTGAAATGCACCCCCAGAAACGGGTTCTTTAAATTCGGCACCGGGTAGATGTTCGTCTTGACGTCCGTTTTGTTTTTCGTGTATTTTAAATAAATCCCCTTGAACGGGATGATGGTATAGGCCTTCCCGAAACTGAAATCCTTCGCGATTTTGTCCGCGTAAAGCCCGGCGCAGTTGACCGTCCTGTCCGCCGCGAAATCCCCGGTCGTCGTACGGACCACGTGCCCGTCGGCGCCCTTCTGCCTTTCCTGGCCGAGGTAACGCGTTGAAAATGAAAATTCCACCCCTTGGCCCTGCAGATCATTCTTTAAAACAGCACAGACCCGTTTGGGGTCGACGCTGGCCGTGGCGGGAGAATGCAAGGCTTTCTTGAACGTGCGGACGTTGGGCTCAATCTCCAAAGCCCTCGCTTCATCGATGATCTCGACGCGCGCGCCGTTGTGCCTGCCGCGGCGCTCCAGCTCATAGAGCTGTCCCAGCTCCTTTTCCTCCTGCGCGACGACGAGTTTGCCGCAGGCGTTGACGGGGATATTGTTTTCCTGGCAATACTGCTTCATGAGGCGGTTGCCGGTGACGGTGAACCGCGCCTTGAGGCTGTCGGCCGTGTAATAAAAGCCGGCGTGCAGGACTCCGCTGTTGCGTCCGGAGGCGTGCGCGGCTTCGGCGGGCTCCTTGTCGATGATCAAGACACGCGCGTCCGGTTCCTTGCGCTTGACCTCCCTGGCGATGGCGAGGCCCATGATGCCGGAGCCGATGATGAGATAATCGTATTTCATTTTTCCAGCAGGTACAGCCCTGTATGCGCGAAGAGGTTCGGCCGCAAGCCCACGCGCTTGTTGCCGCTGATGCCGACCTCGTCGAGGATCCTGATCCCGTTGTTCTTGCAAAAATACCGGAAATCCTTCAAGCTCAGGAACCGCAAGTTGGGCGTGTCGTACCATTCGTAAGGCAGTTCTTTGGTGACCGGGACGCGTCCCCGGAAGAAAATCTGCAGGCGGGCGCGGATGTGGCAGAAATTCGGGATGCCGACGATGACCTTCTTGCCGACGCGCAGCGCCTCCAGGATCACCTGCCGCGGCTTAAGGACCTCCTGCAAACTTTCGTTGAGGACGACATAATCAAAACGCTTGTTGGAATAATCCGCGAGCCCCGCGTCGATGTCGATGTGCGAAACCGTGAGGCCTTTTTCCATACAGCGGTAAATGGCCTTCTCGTCGATCTCAACGCCGGTGCCGTGGCAGCTCCTGTTTTTGATCAGAAGCTCCAGCAAAACGCCGTCGCCGCATCCCAAATCCAGCACGCGGGCACCTTTCTCAACCCACCTGATAATGATCTGATGATCGAAGCGAATGTTCTTGTCAGCGTCAGACATGAGCAATGCCTTTCTGCATGCGCGCGAGAAAATGCGAAATCAGTTTCGTCTGGCCATCGACTTCGACCAAAAACGCGTCGTGGCCGTAGGATGAGTTGATCTCAATGTCGGAAACGTCGAGATCGTTGGCCTTGAGCGCGCGTACCATTTCCTTGGACTGGTACGACGGGTACAGCCAGTCCGAGGTAAAGGAAATGACGAAAAAATGCGCCCTGGCTTTCGCGAAGACGTCCGTCAATTTCCCTTCGGCGGAAAGGTCGAAATAATCGAGCGACTTGGAAATATACAAATAGGAATTGGCGTCGAAACGCTGGACGAAATTGCCGCTGCGGTATGTGAGGTAATTCTCCACCTCAAAATCGTGCGAAAAATCATACCCCAGACGCTCTTTGGCGATCAGTTTACGGCCGAATTTCTCGTCCATCGACTTGTCGCTCATGTAGGTGATGTGCCCGATCATCCGCGCCAGGGCGAGCCCCCGCGCGGGGATCGATTTGCCGTAATAGTCGCCTCCCTGCCAGTCGGGGTCGCTCATGATGGCCTGGCGCGCGACCTCGTGCAGCGCGATCTGCTGGGCGGTATGCCGCGTATTGGTCGCGATGGCGATGACCGAATGGATATAATCCGGATATTGCGTCGCCCAGATAAGCGCCTGCAGCCCGCCCATCGAGCCGCCGGCCACGCACAAAAGTTTTTTGATCCCCAAATGGTCGACGAGGTGTTTCTGCGCGGCCACCATGTCGTCGATGGTGACAAACGGAAAGCTCAAGCCGAACGGTTTGCCGGTCTTGGGGTTGACCGACGCCGGGCCGGTCGAGCCCTTGCACCCGCCGATCA
>JACRHQ010000162.1 GCA_016217585.1 Candidatus Omnitrophota bacterium
AGCCACAAACGTGGCACTACGTTTTCAGCGTTTCAGGCATCCTATCCGTCGAGAACATTCTTAAATCGTCTCCGAACTGTCGAAGAAAGGTTTGGCTTGACGAGGCGGCGCTGGTTCTGGAAATTATTCGAAGATCTTCCCACGATATTTTTTTTGGTCTTCAGTATAACCCTTTCTCTCCGACGGCCCCCGTTGGTTTTTTGGTCATGGAAAAAGCCGCCGCCGGTATTTTTGGCAATAACGAATTTGTCCTTCGGTTTATTCCCCTGGCCGCATCGATAGCCTCCATTCTTCTGTTTTTCATCTTGGCCAGAAGGTGTCGTCACGGCGGTACGGCATTAATGGCGTCGGCGATTTTTATTTTCGCCGGCCCGCTCGTCCACTATTCCGTCCAGGTCAAGCATTATGCGCTGGATGTGCTGGTGGCGGTTTCGTCGTTTGTGGCGGTTGATTATATCCGCGCGACAAGGCTGGACCTATGGCGCGCGCTGGCCCTGGGGATGAGCGGTGCCGTCGCGGTGTGGTTTTCTTACGGCGCGATATTTGTCTGGGCCGGAATTTTCCCAACGCTGATTTTGTTTCGATTGTTGCGTCGACAGTTTGGCGACGTCGCGATGGTCGGCCTGGTGGTTTGTTTCGGGATGTTAAGTTTTTACGGTTTGTATGTTAACGATTTTGGTCAGATTGGCAGAAACAGCCAGCTGCACGTTATGTGGGAAAAGGCGTTTATGCCCTGGCCCATCGGATCCTGGGTGAGCGTTGTATGGTTGCAAGACGCGTTTCTGAATATGTTTCGGGATATCCTGGGCCTGTCCTGGGCGCCTTTGGCCGCGGGGTTATTTGTCCTGGGCGCGGTGGCTGTCTTCCGGGAAGACAAGGAGAGGGCGAGTTTGTTGCTATCTCCGCTGGCGATAGCGCTGGGCGCCGCTATGGCGCATAAATATCCTTTTTCCGGTCGTTCGGTTTTGTTCCTTGCTCCGTCGCTGGCTATGTTGACGGCGGAAGGAATGACGGCGGTCGCTGCTAAATTTCCAAAAATGTCGACGGTAACAACACTTCTGCTTGGCGCCGGCATTTTGTTTCATCCGCTGAACAACGCCATCGACGTCCTCATCCGCAGTCACGCCTCCGAGGAGATGCGCCCCGCGATGCGGTACATAAAAGAACACCACCGCCCCCAGGATGCGGTTTATCTTAACAATTCCGCTCAATACGCGTATGGCTATTACAGCGGGTATTACGGCCTGGATATCAAAACGCCTTTTGCCGGGGTCATTGTGGACGCCCTTAAGTCCGGCGAGAATTTTGATTTGGTGGAAAATGTGGCTTATATGAATTATATCCGTACGCCGGGAGGATTTTTAGCCGGGCGCTATTCGGGTCCGCAGATCGACGCGTTGTTTGAGGCAACCTGGAGAGAAACCCGTTATAATAAACGGACATGGGTCATCTTGTCTCACGCCTCCGAGACGTGCCGGCGGGCCGCTTTGGATGTCTTTGAGCGGGAGGGCAGGCGGTTGGACGAGTTCCATAGCGCAGGGGTTTCGATTTATTTGTATGATTTAAGCAAGACATGATAGAGGAACAGGCATGTTTGATGTTGTGTTCTATGAGGCGTTTGAAGAGGAGCGAGCGGCGCTGAAGAAATTCCTGGGCAAGAACATTCACGCCCGGTTTGCCGCCGGGACCGTGCAGGAGAGCGGCGGTCGCCTCCCGCCCGCCAGGTTGATCAGCGTGCGCACGCAGTCGCGGATTCCCCCGGCATGGGCACAACAGCTCGACGGGATATTCACGCGCAGCCAAGGGTACGACCACCTGCTGGCGTATCGTCGGGCCACGGGCAAAAATATTGCCTGCGGATATATTGATGAGTATTGTTCGCGGGCCGTGGCGGAACAGGCGGTCCTGGCGATGATGGCGCTTTTGCGCAAGCTTAAAAAACAACTGGTTTCTTTTGAAAAATTTTCCCGCGACGGGTTGACCGGATCGGAGTGCCGTGGACGCCGGGCGCTGGTCGTCGGGGTCGGGAATATCGGCGCGCAGATTGTCGATATCGCCAGAGGGCTGCGCATGGAAGTGCGTGGGGTGGACCCGCGGCACAGGCTCAAGAGTATTCATTATGTGTCGTTGAAAAAAGGGCTGGAATGGGCGGACGTTATTTTTTGTTCTTGCGCCCTGACGGATTCAACGACAAATTTGCTGGATTACGCCGCGTTGCGCGGAGTCAGAAAGGGAGCAATCTTTATTAACGTCGCTCGGGGAGAAATATCGCCTGCGCAGGATATGGAGAGGCTTTTGGCGCGGGGCATCCTCGGCGGAGTGGCGCTGGATGTTTTTGACGGGGAAGACCGGCTGGCGGATTATCTAAGAGGCAGCCGTCGCGGCGCGGACGAGAAAACGCGGGCGGTGTTGCGGCTTCAAGGACGCGACGATGTCTTGCTGACGCCGCATAACGCGTTTAATTCGCGGGAGGCGCTGGAAGCCAAGGCGCGGTTGAGCGCGCAAGCCGTACGGCATTTTTTGCGCAAGGGCGCATTCCCGCACGCGATTCCGTCGCAATGAAAAATCACAATGAAAAGCCTTTGCATTTTTTCGACGAAAGATTAAAATGAAAACAGCCGTTATCCAGATGAATGCCGGCGGCGACAAGTCGCGCAACGTCCGAAGGGCGGGTGAGCTGGTCCGTCGGGCCATCAGCGCCGGCGCGCGGTTCATCCTGTTGCCCGAGGTTTTTGTTTTTCGTGGACGCATGAGCCGTCCGGGATGCCTGTCGCGGATTGTCGAGGTTGTGCCGGGTGAATCCTTAAAGCCTTTGATGGCGCTGGCCAGGAAACATAAGATTTTTATCCTGGCGGGATCGATCTATGAAAAGGCGGCGAGGATAGACAAGGCATACAACACGTCCGTATTCATTGACGACCGCGGGGCGATAAGGGCCAAGTACCGTAAAATCCATTTATTTGAAGCGGTCCTCGGGAAAAAGCGGATTAAAGAGTCGGATTATCTGGTCGCGGGGAACAGGGCGGTCGTTGCTTCCGTCGGGGGATTCAGGGTGGGGCTTTCGGTTTGTTATGACGTGCGGTTTCCCGAACTGTACCGGGAATACGCCCGGCGAGGGGTCCACGCGATATGCGTGCCGTCGGCCTTTGCTTATGAGACGGGAAAGGCGCACTGGGAGGTTCTTTTGCGGGCGCGGGCTATTGAGAATTGTTGTTATGTCCTTGCGCCGAACCAAATCGGCCTTTCCGGCAATGGCGTGCGTTGTTACGGCCACAGCATGATTATCGGGCCGTGGGGCGATGTGTTGGCTGAAGCTTCGGGTGGCCGGGAAGAAATTATTTACGCGCAATTGAATTTAAACGACACAAAAGCCGTGAGACAAAAGTTGCCGGCACTTGTTTTGAACGAAAGGATACGGGTGAAATGAGAAGCCGCAAAGGGCAAAGCACCCTGGAATACCTTATCCTTGTTGCCGCTATCATCGTGGCGACGCTCGTCTTTCTTGGTAACAACGGTGTTTTTCGGCGGGTCTTTAGCAATGTGTATAACGTAAATATCAATTCTATGTTGAAGGCGGGTGAGGCAATACTCAATTGAGGATGGCCATGGCAAATAAAAAAATAAAAGTGGTCGTGACAGGGGCGGCGGGACAAATCGGTTACGCCTTGCTTTTCCGCCTTGCGGCGGGGGAGGCCTTCGGGGCGCAAACAAATATTGATTTGAGTCTGCTGGAACTTGAGGCGGCGCTGCCCGCCCTTAAAGGTGTTGTGATGGAACTCGAAGACGGCGCATTCCCGTTGCTGGATTCAGTTGTTCAAACCGCCGACCTGAAAGTCGCTTTCAAGGACGCGGATTGGGCGCTGTTGGTCGGCAGCGTCCCGCGCAAGGCGGGCATGGAGCGCAGCGACCTTTTGAAAATCAACGGCGGCATTTTTACCGCCCAGGGCCGCGCCATCTCCGATTATGCCAGGCCGACCTGCAAAGTCCTTGTCGTCGGCAACCCGTGCAACACCAACGCCTACATCGCCAAGGCCTCGGCGCCGAATATCCCGCCTGAAAATTTTTTCGCGATGACGATGCTCGATCAAAACCGGGCGTGCGCGCAGTTGGCTCAAAAGGCCGGCGTCGCGGTTTCGCAGGTAAAGAATCTGGCCATCTGGGGCAACCACTCGACAACGCAATTCCCCGACTTTTATCATGCGGCGGTTGCCGGCATCCCCGCGGTTCAAAGGATCCCCGACGAGCAGTGGCTGAAAACGACGTTTATCGAAACGGTCCAGAAGCGCGGGGCGCAGGTGATCCAGGCGCGGGGGCTTTCGTCCGCGGGGTCCGCGGCCAACGCGGCCATCGGGACGGTGCGCAGCCTTATCGCCCCAACGCCGGCCGGGGAATTTTTTTCGGTCGCCGTTTGCTCCGACGGGAGTTATGGCGTTGAGGAAGGGACGATGTTCAGTTATCCCGTGCGTTCCAGCGGCAGGGATTGGGAAATCGTGCGCGGCCTTGAGCACAACGCTTTCGCGCTGGAAAAAATTGAGGTCACCTGTAAAGAGTTGCTCGCCGAAAAAGAGGCCGTCCGCGAATTGGTGTTAGAAAATTCTTAAATTACTTGTTTTTTTAAATATGGGCGGGTATACTTAGGACACCATTTTATAATAATAAATTTTAACACCGATCATATGAGAGAGGAGCGGGGCGTTGCGTATTAACATTCGACAACCTTTAGTGCTTGGTATTTGCGGTTTGTTGGTTGCTGTAACGGGTCTTCGTTGTGATTTTATTGACAGCGCGAAAGAATATTTTCAAGGTTCCCGAAAAATGAATAAACCGGCCGTTTCAGTTGCTCCACCGGCTCCAGTTTCAGTCCAGGGACAGCCGGGGACGGCGCAATCCGTTGCGCCTGAAATTCCCGCCAATGTTTTGGCCAGAGTGGGCGGTTGGACGATTAGCGTCGAGGAATTTAACGATCGGCTTAAGGCTTTAAAGGAAGCCGTGCCCGATTTTGACACGACCTCGCTGGACGCCAAAAAACTTGTTTTGGAAACACTTGTGCGGCAACAGCTTTTGGTCCAGGAGGCGGAAAAAATCGGGCTTGCCGGTCAGAAGGATATTCAGGCGGCGGTGGATGAATTCCGCCGGACATTGGTTGTCCAGGAGGTGGTCAAGAATATTGTCCGGGACATCAATGTCTCGGATGAAGAGGCGCAGGCGTTTTATGAGCAGCAGAAGAACGTTTTGGTTGAGCCGGCCCAGTGGCATGTCCGCGAGATTGTCGTCGATTCCCAGCTGAAGGCGAATGAGCTCTCCGTCCAGCTTTTGCAGGGCGGGGATTTTGCCGAGATCGCCAAACAAAACTCCGTCGGGGAAACCGCCGCGCAGGGCGGGGACCTGGGTACGATCGCGGAGTTGCCGTTCCCTGAAATGGAAAGCGCGCTCGTGCCGCTAAAGCCCGGTGAATTAAGCGGTGTTTTCAAGGGGCCCAAAGGGTATTATATTGTGAAGCTGGAAGAAAAAAAGGGCGGTGCGCCGATTCCGTTTGAACAGATTAAAAAGGAGATCGTCGACAATCAGCTCATGCAGAAACAGCAGCAGGCCATCCTGGCTCATGTGGAAAAGCTCAAGGGGCAAACTCCGGTGGAGGTCAAAGAAGACCTTCTGTCCGCGCAATAACCGCCGGGTAACCCAGATATAACCCCGCTTGAGCGGGGTGAGGCTCCATGAATATTGAAAACAAAAAACAGATCGCGACAATCCTTCTGGCGGTTGGTCTGGGTCTGGTGGCGACATTCCTGACAGGCCAGTATATCCAGAATAATATCGCCCAGCAGACCAAGGTCCTGGCCAAAGAATATACCCAGCAAAGCGCTTCGTTGCAAAAAGAACTGGAACTCACCAAGAAAGATATCGGTGCCCTTGGCCAGAAGTATGAGGCGCTTGTCAAGCAGGTTCAGTCCCAGCCTAAAGTTGTCGTGGCGGAAGGCGCGGCGAAGGCGCAGCCGCCGGTAGACCAGAACGTTTTTTCGGTGGTGATGCCGCCGGGCAAGCGCGCCCTGACGATCCGGGTCGATACGTTGTCCGCCGTGGGCGGGTTGATTAACCCGGGAGACTTTGTCGATATTATTGCGACCCTTAAAGTCCCTGAGGACAAAAAAATCGTCGAGCAGGGAAAGACAAAAGATGTTGTCACGGTGTTGTTCCAGGACCTCCAGGTCTTGGCGATAGGGACGCTCTTTAAACCCGTTGGCGGGGCTGATCTGTATGAAAATCGGCAAAAGGCGGGGGCCCTTAACGTAACTTTGGCGGTTACTCCGGAAGAGGCCGGCCTGTTGACATTCGCGGGAGCCAACGGCAAACTCCAGCTTTCTTTGCGATCACCGGCCGAGCAGGAACGTCAGTTGCTGCAGGTTGCGTCCTGGGAAGCACTTTCCAATTATGTCCTGGACAAACAAGGGACAGAGTTGTTGGCCCCCCAATCGCCGGAAAAGCCTTCTCTTGAGGAGCCGGCGGAAGGGCAGACGACGGAAGAAGAACCGTCCGGCCCTCCCATCCAGATTTTTCGCGGAGGGAAAGAGTTATAGTTTTGGCCAGCCAGGTCGTGTCATCAGACAATGAGGGATTATTCCAGGAAAATGCAAACGTTTGGGTTCCACAGGAGCGTAGCAATCCTGTTTTTTGTTGGCAGTGTCTTGTTGATCGCCGGGACACGGGCAGGCGCCGACGAGGTTGATACGACGAAGACCAATGAAGCGTACCTCGTCAAAGGAGAGTTGACAACCTTGAAGGCGGATGGCGTGACACGGTTGTCTCTCACCGACCCGGAGGTGGCGGACATTGTCAAAGCCGGCGAAACAGAAATTTTGATGGTTGGACAAAGCGCCGGACAAACGACGCTTTTTATCTGGGATAAACAAGGCAAGCGGGCCGTTACGGTTTACGTGTTCAACCAGAGCCTGGATCTGGTCAAGGGGCGTATCGAAAAACTTTTTAAGGCGGCGGATATCAGCGAAGTCAAGCTTGAAATTGACGGTCAAGAGGGCAAGGTGGTGGCTTCCGGGTACATCCCGAAAGAAAAAAAGGAACGGTTTGATCAAATCATCGGCACATTCAGCCAGGACGTCTTTAATCTGGTCAAAGACGAGGGAATCGACGATCTTATACAAATTGATGTGCAGATTACTGAATTGAGCACCACCCTTTCCAAAAGCCTTGGGATTAACTGGACGACGGGAACCGGGGATTCCTTGTCTTTCGCCTATCCGGAAACATTGCCCGGCACGGACGGTTCTCTCGGTGATCTTTTTAAAATAGGCGACTTTAACAGGACATCAGCCCTTTTGGCCACGGTGTCCGCGTTGATCGCCGAGGGCAAGGCGCGCGTTCTTTCGCAGCCCAAGCTTGTCGTCAAAAGCGGGGAGGAAGCCAGCTTTCTTGTCGGAGGCGTGATCCCTGTCCGGACAACAACGTCAACCCAGGCCGGCGGTACCCAGGAAAATGTTACGTTCAAATCGTATGGCATCAGCATGAACATCACTCCGGAAATCAAGAAAGAAAAGATTGATATAACGCTGAGTGTCCAGATTAGCGATGTGGACGCCTCAAACGCCGTCGGAGATGATGTGGCTTTTACAAAACGGAGCGCCCAGACGAAACTGTATATGGACGACGGCCAGACCATCGTGCTTGCCGGATTGATTAAGCAGAACCGCAGCCAGGCGATTAATAAAATTCCGTTTCTGGGAGATATCCCGGTTGTCGGATTATTGTTCCGCAAAAGATCTCAGCCGACATCCGACCTGGACCAGGAGGTGGTCATTTCGTTGACGCCAATAGTGCTTGAAAAAAATCGTAGTGGAACGCCTCTTGCGTCGGTGCCGGCTTCTGCCCGGACTGATTTAGAACCCGCCGCTGCCCCGGAAGCCCAAGCAGCGCAAGAGCCGTCCGGCGGCGTTGAGGAGGTTGCCCCCATTTCCGAAGTCCAGGCCCCCTCTGCCCAGGAGTCAAATCCAGCGGCTGTTCCTCAATCCACTTCTGCCGAAGCTGGTCCAGAACCCGCCGCCGTGCCTTTCCCCAAGGACATGAGTGAATATGCGCAGGCGGTGCAGCAAAAGATCGCCCAAGCGATCGTTTACCCGCAGGAGGCGGAACAGTCTGGGTTGGAGGGGACGGTCAAGCTGGGTCTTCTTATTTTAAATGACGGCACACTCGCCACGGCGATGGTGAGGGAATCTTCCGGATATGAAGTCTTTGATGATTATACGCTGAGCATAGTCAAGAAGCTTGCTCCTTATTCCAGCTTCCCGTCGGATGCCCATCTGCGGGAGCTGAATCTAACAATCCCCGTTGTTTACAGTTTGAAGAAAATTAATGAGCTGTAAAACGATCACTGTTTTTAGCAGCAAGGGGGGGGTCGGGAAAACCCTGGTCGCTGTTAATCTGGCCACCGCCCTTGCTCTCGCCAGGCACAAGGTTCTCCTCATCGATTTTGATCTTCAGGCCGGCCAGGATATGGCCCGCATGCTTAATCTGGCGCCTAACCGCGCCATCGTCGATCTCTTTCCTGTTTTGGAGAACTCCAGCGGCCCCGAAGTTATAGGCCAATACGTCGCCAAGCATTCCTGCGGGCTGGATTTCCTGCCTGTTGTAAACAACACCCGCCAGATCGGTCACGTCACGCCCGATAACGTCAAGCCGTTTTTTCAAAAGGCGATGGCCTCCTATGATTTTATCGTCGTTGACGCCGGCAAGGCCTTTACCGAAACCCTGATTACGGTGCTGGATTTCTCGAACCTTATCCTTCTGGTGGCGACGCCGGACATCCTGGCCGTCTACCAGGTCAAATGGTGCCTGGATGTCTTGCAGAGCCTGCAGTTTCCTCTGAAGATGGTGAAACTGATCCTTAACCGTTCCGAGAGCCGCGGCAGCGTCGCCTGGCAGGAGGTGCGCTCCGCCCTTCCTTGCGAAATTTTCAGCCACGTCCCTTCCGACGGAAAGGTGGTCGGGCTTGCCTTGAACCGGGGGGTCCCTTGCGTGCTGGACAGCCCCCGCAGCAGCGTGGCCGACGCCTTTATGAAGATGGCGCATATCCTCACCAAGGAGAATCTCTATGTCCCGACGACGGACCTTGTCAGGATACGGACGGCCGACGGGATGGAGAAGCCGGGACGGTTCTGGGAGAAGTACGGCATTTCCCAGC
The DNA here is from genome assembly GCA_016217585.1 of Candidatus Omnitrophota bacterium. Lineage (GTDB taxonomy): Bacteria > Omnitrophota > Gorgyraeia > Zapsychrales > Zapsychraceae > UBA10015. The sequence goes on from JACRHQ010000162.1 coordinate 9,191, forward strand.
AGATGATCCAGACCTCCGGCAAGCAGGCGTTCAGGGGGCCCGAGGAGGAGATTGCCGCGCTGAAGGCCAAGGTCCACGAAAAGCTGGTGGAGCGTCTGAACCTCGACGGAATAACAACGGATATTTTTGACGACCCGCGGGCGATCCAGAAGTTGAAGAAAACGGCCGAGGAAGTCATCGGCAATCTCTTGATAGAAGAGGCCGGAGGCAAACTTGCTTCCCATGAAGAGCGGATGGCGCTCGTTAAAGACATCGTTAACGAGGCTTTGGGGCTCGGGCCGCTGGAGGATTTCCTGGCGGACCCCGAGGTGACGGACATTATGGTCAACAGCAAGGACGAGTTGTACGTGGAAAAAAGGGGGAAGCTGGTTCTGACCAACAAGAAGTTTGTCTCGGACTCCAAGATGCGCGCGATCATCGACCGCATCATCGCGCCCCTCGGCCGGCGCATCGACGAGTCCACCCCGATGGTGGACGCCCGCCTTCCCGACGGCTCCCGCATCAACGCCATCATCCCGCCGCTGTCCCTGAAAGGGCCGATGATCACCATCCGCAAGTTTTCGCAGGAAAAGCTGGAAACCCAGGACCTTTTAACCAGGTACAACAGCTTGTCCCAGCCGATGGTTCATTTTTTACATGATTGTGTTTTAGGGCGTCAGAACATGATAGTTTCCGGCGGGACAGGGGCCGGGAAGACGACGCTTTTGAACGTTTTGTCCGAGTTTATCCACGA